>DASZEI010000373.1:0-3269 GCA_035940975.1 Jatrophihabitans sp.
CGGGCAGCAGAGCCTGGCGAAGGTGGACCGGCAGGCGCTTCTGAGTGAGGGCCGAGCGATGGGCCTCACCGCGGCCGAGGCGAGCCTCGAACTCGACGCGATCGCCTCCGGGATCCGCGCTGGATTGGACGCCCTCACTGATGCGTTCACCGGCGGGTGGCCGAGTGAGCGGATTATCGACATCATCGCCGCGCGCACGACACGGCTCGACACCGGCGCACCGCTCGGCGCCGGATCCGCCACCAGCCGCGGCTCATCCTCGGCCGCGCTGACCCTCGACGCTGCCACCACGCAACGCGGATCGAGCGCCACCCGGCGACGGGGTTAGTCGCTGAAACCGGTGCCGGGATCTTCGTTGTGCGGCTGCCCCAGGTGCCGGTCAGTTCGCGGCGTCAGGCGGCGCGCCCGGCGCCGTTTAGACTTGTGCCCGGCTGCTGTTGCCGGGCAACACCTCTGGAGGAACCACCGTGGGACTCGTCGTGCAGAAGTACGGCGGCTCGTCGGTCGCCGACGCCGAGCGGATCAAACGGGTCGCCGAGCGGATCGTGGCCACCCGCCGCGAGGGCCATGACGTGGTCGTGGTGGTCTCGGCGATGGGCGACACCACCGACGAGCTGATCGAGCTGGCCGAGCAGGTGGTGCCGGTGCCCTCGGGCCGGGAATTCGACATGCTGCTGACCGCGGGCGAGCGGATCTCGATGGCGCTGCTGGCGATGGCGATCCACTCGCTGGGATACCAGGCCGAATCGTTCACCGGCTCGCAGGCCGGGGTGCTGACCACCGCGGTGCACGGCAAGGCCCGGATCCAGAACATCACTCCCGGACGGGTGCAGAATTCGGTGGCCGAGGGCAACGTCGCGATCGTGGCCGGCTTCCAGGGGGTCTCGCCGGACACCAAGGACATCACCACCCTGGGCCGGGGCGGTTCGGACACCACCGCGGTGGCGCTGGCCGCGGCGCTGGGCGCCGACGTCTGCGAGATCTACACCGACGTCGACGGGGTGTTCAGCGCCGATCCCCGGATCGTGCCGAACGCCCGCAAGCTCCAGACCATCACCTACGAGGAGATGCTCGAGATGGCCGCCTCCGGGGCGAAGGTACTGATGCTGCGCTGCGTGGAGTACGGCCGGCGTTACAGCGTCCCCATTCATGTTCGTTCGTCGTTCTCGAACCTGGCAGGCACCTTGGTCACCGGGTCTATGGAGGATCTCACCGTGGAACAGGCCATCATTTCCGGCGTCGCGCACGACCGCAGCGAGGCCAAGGTCACCGTGGTGGGGGTGCCGGACAAGCCCGGCCAGGCCGCGGCGCTGTTCAGGGTGCTGGCCGAGGCCGAGCTGAACCTGGACATGATCGTGCAGAACATCTCGACCGGCGGCACCGGACGAACCGACGTGTCGTTCACGCTGCCCAAGTCCGACGGCACGGTGGCGGTGCAGGCGTTGACGAAGGTGCAGGCGCTGGTCGGTTTCGAGGAGCTGCTCTACGACGACCACGTCGGCAAGCTGTCGCTGGTCGGGGCCGGCATGCGCTCGCACCCCGGAGTGTCGGCGACGTTCTTCGCGGCGCTGGCCGATGCGGGGGTGAACGTGGAGATGATCTCGACCTCGGAGATCCGGATCTCGGTGGTCACCCGCGACACCGACCTCGACACCGCGGTGCGCGCCGTGCACGACGCGTTCGAGCTGGGCAGTGAGGACGACCAGGCGGTCGTGTACGGGGGGACCGGTCGATGAGTGCCGAAGCCTCGAAGGATCACGCTGCGCGGCGGGGACTGCGGATCGGCGTGGTGGGTGCGACCGGCCAGGTCGGCGCGGTGGTGCGCCAGATCCTCATCGAGCGGAACTTTCCGGTCGCCGACATCCGGTTCTTCGCCTCGGCCCGCTCGGCCGGCAGCACGCTGGAATGGCAGGGCCGCGAGGTCGTCGTCGAGGACGCCGCCACCGCCGATCCGGCCGGGTTGGACATCGCGATCTTCTCCGCCGGCGCCTCGACCTCGAAGCTGCTGGCGCCGAAGTTCGCCGCGGCCGGGGTGACGGTGATCGACAATTCCTCGGCCTGGCGGATGGACCCGGACGTGCCGCTGGTGGTCAGCGAGGTCAACCCCGAGGCGATCGCCGAGGCCCGCAAAGGCATCATCGCCAACCCGAACTGCACCACGATGGCGGCGATGCCGGTGCTGCGGCCGCTGCACGCCGAGGCCCGCCTGGTACGCCTGATCGCCTCGACCTACCAGGCGGTGTCCGGCAGCGGGGTCGCCGGCGTGGACGAGCTGGATTCCCAGCTGCAGAAGGCCGGCGCCGGCGCGGCGGCGCTGACCCACGACGGCTCGGCGCTGGATCTGGGCGCCCCGGTGAAGTACCGGCGGCCGATCGCGTTCAACGTGGTGCCGCTGGCCGGCTCGATCGTGGACGACGGGTCGCTGGAGACCGACGAGGAGCAGAAGCTGCGCAACGAGAGCCGCAAGATCCTTGGCATCCCGGACCTGGCGGTGTCGGGGACCTGCGTGCGGGTGCCGGTCTTCACCGGCCACTCGCTGTCGATCAACGCCGAGTTCGCCGAGCCGCTGACGGTGGATCGGGCCATCGAGCTGCTCAGCAACGCCCCGGGCGTCGCGCTCAGCGAGATCCCCACGCCGCTGCAGGCCGCCGGTCAGGATCCCAGCTTCGTCGGCCGGATCCGGCAGGACCACGGCGTACCCGGCGACCGCGGCCTGGTGCTGTTCGTGTCCAACGACAACCTGCGCAAGGGCGCCGCGCTCAACACCGTGCAGATCGCGGAACTGATCGCCGCCCAGCGCCGGCTCGCCTGACGTCTCAGGACGGCAATACCTCGGGCAGCGGCCCGTTCCACGGAAACGGCTCGATCTCGGCCAGGATCCGGTTGCGCCGGCGCCGGTTGAGGTGGTCGATGTAGAGGGTGCCGGCCAGGTGCTCGGTCTCGTGTATCAGGCAGCGGGCCAGAAAGCCGGTGCCGGTGACCGTCCGCGGGGCGCCGTGCAGGTCCTGCCCGGCCACCGTCACCGAGAACGGCCGGCCCAGCGTCGCGTACGGACCGGGCACTGACAGGCAGCCTTCCTCGATCTTCTCCTCCGGACCGGCGGTGGCGATGATCCGGGGGTTCACCAGATGCCCCTTGTGCTGCACGTCCTCGTGGTCGTGGCAGTCATAGACGAACACCGCGAGCCCGACACCGATCTGGGTGGCGGCCAGCCCCACCCCCTCGGCCAGGTACATGGTGGCGAACATGTCATCGATCAGGTCGGCCAG
>DASZEI010000374.1:0-18293 GCA_035940975.1 Jatrophihabitans sp.
CCTCACCCAACACGACCGCATGAACGTCGTGTTGGGTGAAGGGGGAGCTCCCTGTGTCGCGCGAGGCGAGCCCGGCAGCGGCAGAAGGTCCGGGTTGCCGTGACTGACGTGGAGAGGCAGCCGTATACATCTGCCACGGTGAGGACTAGCGTGCGCTCACCGACGACTTTGGGAGAGCGGCATGACACACGGACACGCCTTTGACCCGGCGAACGACGGCGAGATCAAGCAGACGGCTGCAGAGGCCGTCGATGACAGTCTCTTGGTTAGGCCTTTTAGCCCCTTGGACGATGAGTCCCGTCAGCGCATCCAGGATGCGGTTGGTGAACTGTGGCCAGCGACCATAAGGGTTCTGGGGGTCGTGAAAGACCAGACTGGCGGCTCAGTGGCCATTGGCGGCGACGGGTGGTCCTCAGGGTCGACCGTGACGTTCTACGCAGACGGCATCGCGGGTAGCACGGCCCCGCTGGTGCTCGGCCAGGACAACAGCGTCAGCCCCAGCGGGAGGGTTGAAGGCTTCTTCGACTATCGAGCCTCATCCGTACCTGCAGATCAGCAGACGCCGGTAACGCTGCGCGCTGAGGGTGGAGGAGAGAGCGCGACCTGCTCCCTGCCCGATTTCGTGTTCTACATCAACTGAAGCAGACGCCTGGCCGCATCATGCAACGGCCAATCTCGCGCGCGGCGCGCCGTTCCGGCCGGATATGGGCAAGCGGTCCGGCCGGATTCTCGACCTTGACTACGGGTCGCTCATGGCATGGCTCCGATCTGTTGATCCAGGCGTAGTGAGAGTCTGATTGCCCGAGGAGCGGGCAGGAAGTCTCGATGAGGGATGGCTACGAGGAAGCGGCACACGCCGGAGCAGGTGGTGCGCAAAGTTGGCGCGGGCGGATCGGATGCGGGGCGAGGGCAAGGACGTCGCCGATGTCTGCCGGCGGCTGAGGTGATTGCCAGGTTGTCGGCGTGGCTGGTCATCGGCGGGTTCCTTCGGGTGAGAGACCAGCGGTGAGCATGCCGCCGTAGCGGGTGTTGCGCAGGCCCCGACCGGATCTGTGGAGACTCGCTGTCGGCGGCAAGCAGCACCTGCCGGTCTACGCTGGCTGCCGGTTGGGTGTAAGCGGTGGCTCGGCTTTCGGCGGCCAGTCCTGGTGCTTGCCGGTCCGGCAGGTGCTCTCACCCAGCCGGACCGCCATCCTCTCGCAGAACATCGGATAGGCATAGCGCTGCCAGTCCTCGAGCAGATGCGAATCGGTCGCCTCCTCGGCCTCTCAGCGCAGCGCGACGTTGATGGAGGTGCGGACCGTTTGCACCTTCGCGACAAGCGAACCGATCAACCGCGACGCCGTGCAGGTCCGCAAGCGGTCACCCCTTATGCGGCCCTCCGTCATGGGGATTGCTTATGTCGATGACGTTCACAGAGCTGTTCAACAAACCGTCACCCCTAGTGGGGTGACGGTATGCAGACCGTCGCTCCGCAGGGCGAGTCCGCCGGCACGCCGGGCCCGGCTAACGGCTGGCGACTGTGGTACTTCCTTGAGGCCGGACCAGGCGAATGAGCCGCTCAGCGGCTGAGGTTAACCCGTCGATCACTGCGGTCGGCGCGCATCGGCCTGTCACGCGGACGAATAACCTGCTAACCAGGGTATGTTGGCGCGACAGCCCGCGCGCTCTACGCGAGGAGCAATTACTTCATAGCAATGCAGTCACCGAGCGTTCAGACGCTTCTCAGCCCCAATGAGAGATACCGGCGATTAGCAGTCTGAGCACTGCTCCCCGCGCTTAGACATTCCGAACGTCCTCCGATCGCGCGCGGTGTCTGGCAGCCACCCGTCGGGCTGACACGGGGAAGGCAGAACGAGTGCTCCGGCTGGATCGCGACACGAATCCGCCACTCATCCGGCGCCGGCTTGACGACCATCTCGATCGTTCCGAGCGCCGCCGCGTCTGACATCGTGACCTCACTCTCAAACCATTTGCCGGCGAACTGGCACTAACGAGCCGAATTTTGTGCCTGTCCCAGTAGACGGGCCGTGGTACGTCCCGTCAGCAGATGCGCGGCGAGGAGTCGAGAGTGACCAATGCATCAGATGGGCGCCGGCGAAGCGATCGAGTGCTGGTCGCGCGAATCGCTGCTGCTGAGCGTTGGGGACGCACGGCGGACCGAGTCGCAGCGACCGAGCCCGCTCGCCGGGGATTGCAGGCGAAGTTCGAGCGCGAGGCAGATCCGCACGGCACTCTTTCGCCACAGGAGCGAGCACGCCGGGCGGACCAACTGATGCGCTCCCACATGCTTCGGATGTCACGAGCGGCTGCACAGGCACGACGCCGAAACGGGACGACCCGGACCGCCGTCGGGACCAACGGGGCCGCAGGTCATCCTCGCCGGGCGACGAGCTGAAGGCTCAGGGTTCGAACCTGATTCCCGAGGCGCCGGCTAGATAGCGATCAGACCCTATAGCCGGTCGCCGCGCGCCTTGAGGCGGTGCGCGTCGCGGGCACGCCCGTCGGCAGCGGAAGCGGCATACCGTCCGACCATCTCGCGGGAGCGCCAGCCCGCCAGCCGCATCAGGTCATGCTCCTGCCCGCCCGTGGCGAGCCAGTCATGGGCGAAGGTGTGCCGGAACTGATGCGGGTGCACCGGCGGGATGCCTGCATCCAGGCATCGCCGTTCGAGCATCTGCCTCACACCGGAGTCCGTCATCCGGCCCCTCTTGCCCAGCCAGAACCACGGTGAATCCGCGACGTCGTGCCGGCCGCGGAACCGGACGTAGCGACGCAACGCATCCGCGGTCTTGGAACCGAAGGGGCAGGCCCGATTGCGGCCGCCCTTGCCGAGGACCATCGCCACCTGCTGGTTGAAGTCGACGTCCTCGACTCCGAGCCCGGAGAGTTCGCCCGCGCGCATCCCGGTGTCGAGCAGCAGCCGGATGATGGCGGTGTCACGGCGGTTCTCGAAGGTGTTGCCCTTACAGGTCCCGAGCAGGGCAGCCAGGGCCGCGTCGTCGAGGATCGGCACCGGCTGCTCGGGCACCGAGGGCGGCGACATCCGCTCCATCGGCGAGCGGTCGATCTCGCCGTCATCGGTCAGCCATTTGAAGAGCTGCTGCAGTGAGCGATAGTGCTTGGCCACCGTTGCCGGCGACAGGCCGCGATCGCGCATGTCCGCCAGGTACTGCTCCACGTCCTGGCGCCCGATCTTTCCGGCCCGGGTCGACAGTCCCTGCGCAGCGAGATAGGCCACGAAGGACTCCCCCACCGTGAGGTAGGAAGCGATGGTCGCCAGCGATCGGCCACCGGCCCGCAGCGAGATCCGCCAATCCACCAGCAGGCTCTGCAGGGAGTCGAGAGGGTGCGGATCTGCAGTTTGGGCCTTTTCCGTGTATCGAGTGTACTCGTCTGTAACACCTTTGTGCGGGACTGTTCCGGCTTGTGGACCGCCTTAGAGCCCCCGGGTTTGCTGGGGAAGTGGGGCGGGTGGGGCTCGAACCCACGACCCAGGGATTATGAGTCCCCTGCTCTGACCAGCTGAGCTACCGCCCCCCGCATCCTGCCCCGATCCTGGCGCCACGCCACCAAGCGCGGACGCCGGAGCCGGCAGGCGCACCGATTGTCACACGCTCAGCACCCGGCTCGGCGGCGAGGTGGCGCGCAGACCAGCGCCAGCTCAGCTCCTCACTCGGCGAACCGGTTCAGCGACCGCAGCGACAGCACGGTGAGCAGCAACCCGGTCAGCACAATGGTCAGCACGCAGGCCCCGAGCGAGCCCCAGTGGATGTCCGGATAGAGCACCAGATCGCGCAGGCCCATGATCACGTAGCTGACCGGATTCAACCGGGCGAGCGTCCTGAGCGGACCGGCCAGCAGCTCCAGGGGCACGAAGTTCGGCGTCAGGAACAGCAGCGGGAAGAAGATGACGAACGAGGCGTTGGTGGTCTGCACGTTCTTGGTCTTGAGCGCGATGGCGATCGCGATACCCGCGTAGGCAACACCCCACAGGGCGGACAGCAGGATCAGCAGCAGCACCCCGGCTAGGCCCGAGCGCACCCGGGCGCCCAGGGCGAAGCCGATGACCAGCACCAGCGTCGACACCGCGGTCCCGCGCACCAGGTCGGCCGCCAGCCGTCCCCAGACGATCGCGGTGCGCCGGATCGGAGCCGCCAGCAGCTTGTCGAGGTAGCCGATGTCGATATCGGTGACCATCGCCAGACCCGAGGTGGCTGAGCTGACCGCGAACACCAGCGACACCGGCACCTGGAAGGCCACGTAGTGCTGGCCCTGCAGGAACGGCGTGCTGGACGGGAAGATCCGGTTGACCTGGCCGATGTTGACGACCATGAAGAACACCGGGATGAACACCGCCGGCAGCGTCGCGGCCGGCAGCCGCCAGACCTCCCGGACGGCCCGGCGGGCCAGCAACAGGGTCTCTTTCATGCCGCGGCCTCCGGAGCGCCACCCTCGATCCGCCGGCCGGTGGAGGCCAGGAAGACATCGTCGAGGGTCGGCCGGGCCAGCGCGACCGTGCCGGGCCGGATGCCCGCCTCGACCAGCAACCGGACCACGTCGGCCACCGCCGCCGCCCCGTCCCGCACGTAGACGGCCAGCCCCTCAGCGGCATCGGTGACGTGATCCAGTCCCGGCAGCGACGCCAGCGCCCCGCGAGCCGCCTGATGCTCCGCGGGCTGCAGGCCGACGGTGATCACGTCACTGCCCAGCTCTGCCTTGAGCATGTCCGGGGTACCGGCCGCGACCAACCGGCCGTCGTCGATGATCGCCAGCCGGTCGCAAAGCTGGTCGGCCTCTTCCAGGTATTGGGTGGTCAGGAAGACGGTGGTGCCGGCGGCGTTGATCCGGCGCACCTCCTCCCACACCGTGGCCCGGCTGGCCGGGTCCAGCCCGGTGGTCGGCTCGTCGAGGAACAGCACCTGCGGCTCGTGTACCAGAGCGGTCGCCAGGTCGAGCCGGCGGCGCATGCCGCCGGAATAGGTCCTGATGAGCCGGTCGGCGGCCTCGGAAAGCCCCACCAGCCCGAGCAGCTCGGCGCAGCGGCCGGCCGGGTCAGGCACCCGGTACAGCGCGCACTGCAGCTCCAGCAGCTCCCGACCGGTCTGCCGCGGGTCCAACCCGACCTCTTGCAGGGCCACCCCGATCTGGCGGCGCACCTCGGCCGGGAACCTGGCGACATCCACCCCCGCCACGCTGGCATGGCCTTCGCTGATCGGCAGCAGCGTGCACAGCATGCGCACGGTCGTGGTCTTGCCGGCGCCGTTCGGCCCCAGGAACCCGAAGACCTCGCCGCGCCGGACGGCCAGGTCGATGGCGCGGACCGCCTCGATGCCGTCCTGGCCGCGACCGCCGCGGTAGCGCTTGACGAGCCCGCGGACCTCGATGGCAAGTCCGTCATCGGCCTGTGTCACCGCGTCGCTCCTTCTCCCCCGACGGCTCGGACGTCCGGCCGTGGCTCGATCGTGGCACCCGCGTGCTGACAATCAGCGCGAGCGCGCCGACCCAAGCGCAGAGTCTTGCATCCCCGGCCCGGGCTCACCTCCGATTTGTTTTCCGCACCCGGTGTCGCCCACCGTCACCGCGAAGCGGCATCGCCCGGCCCGGCAGGGTAGAAACATCGTGTGCAGCCGACACCGGACAGCAACTCGCGGAACAGCTGAGCCGTGGACCTCGACACCGCTGCTGAAGAGCTCTACGGCGTGCCTGCCGAGGAGTTCGCCGAGCACCGCACCCGGCTGGCGGCGCAGGCCAAGGCCGACGGTGACAAGTCGCTGGCCGCCAGCATCGGCAAGCTCCGCAAGCCGGTACTGGCCGCGGCGCTGGTGAACGAGCTGGTCCGCGCCGAACCGGCCGAATTGCAGGAGCTGCCCGAACTCGGCGAGCAGATGCGCAGTGCCCACCGGGAACTGCGCGGGCCCGAGCTGCGGGCCTTGTCCGAGCGGCGCCAGGATCTGCTGCAACGGCTGACCGACCTGGTCCGCGGCACCGCCGAGCAGCACGGCCGCACGGTCACCGAACCGGTCCTGGCCCAGGTACGAGGCACCTTCGATGCCGCGATCGCCGACGAAGGTGCCGAGGCCGCGGTGCTGTCCGGGCGGCTGACGACGGTGCTGTCCTACACCGGCTTCGGTGAGGTCGACGTCACCGACGCGGTGGCGACGCCGGTCCGCAAGCGGCACCTGAAGTCGGTTCCGGCGGGTACCGAAGCGGCAGACAAGGCGCCCGTCGACGATCCGGCCGCCGCAACCGGGGGCCGTCGGGCAGCCGCCGGCACGAAGGCCGCCCCGAAACGCGCCGGCACCTCCACCGCCGGTGCGGCCGGTGCCGCAGCTAGCAGTTCGGCCGAGCAGGCCCACGAGCGGCGCCTGCAACGCCACCAGGAGCAGCTGCGGCGGGCCGAGGCCGAGCATGCCGAAGCCGTCCGGGCGCTGGAATGGGCCCGGGACGAGGCTGAGGCCACCGACCAGCGGCACCAGGACGCCACCGCCCGGGTGGAGCAGCTGCGCGCCGAGCTCACCGAGGCTCAGGAACAGGCCTGGCGGACCGGTCAGGCAAGCAGGGCCGCCGAGCGCACCCGGCACACCGCCGAGCAGGAGGCCGACCGGACGGCGAGCGCGCTGCAGGCCGCCCGTGACCAGCTGGGCGAGCCCGGATAGCTCAGCCGAGCAGGGCCAGCTGCCGGGACTGGGCCACCAGCTGACCGGCCGAGTCCCAGATCTCGAAGTCCTCCTCGTGATAGCCCTCGATCAGGTACCTGGTGCTGACCCGGCAGGCCAGCCAGCCCGGCGCCGGCCGGGCCCGGACGTGCACGCTCAGCTCGATCGTGGTGCTGACGTAGTGGCCCAGCTCGAAGACCGCCGGCACCGCCATGTCGACCAGCCCGGGCAACGCCATGGTGTCGGCCTGCCGGTCGCCGGCCAGCCGCATCCAGAACTCGGCCCGGGCCTGCCCGCTCGGCGAACCCTCGAGCCAGCCGGGCAGCTTCGGCGTCCGGCACTCGAGCCGGCCGGCGATTCCCGGAGTGCTCAGCCCCGAGCCGTCGGGCAGCTCGCCGCCGAACAGGTCCGCACAGTCCTGCGGAGGCGGCAGCACCGGCGCGCTGCCGAACATCGCGGTCGGGCCGTGGGCCTCGGACAGGTCGGCGAAGCTGGCCACCACCCTCACCAGTTCCTGGCCGCCCTGCAGCAACCGGGCCTCGCCGGTCGCCAGCCGGCGCCCGGACCGCGCAGTGTCGACGTGCACCTCGGCCGGTCCGGGCGTCACCCGGCGCTGGAAGAACGCCGCCACCGCCAGCGGGTCCGGCTTGCCCAGCTCCTGCCGCAGGGCTCGCAGGCAGACGCTCAGCACGTAGCCGCCGTTGGCGTGCCCGTTCCCGACCCCCCAGCGGTCGCTGATGGTGGCGCTGAAGCAGGGCCCGGAACCCGCCACCGCGGTGTCGGCGTCGAAGGGATGCGGATCATTCACGTGCGCCGACGCTGCCCCAACCGGATGCGGCAGGCAAGGCGGTAGCACTGTGGGTTGGCCCACCCTGCGAGGATGGCGGCATGGAGATGACCGGGTGGATCAGCGGACAGGTGTTCTTTCAGACCGTCGACCAGGGCGAGGTCGAACAGATCAACGCCTTCCTGGCCGCGCGCGGAATCCTGTCCCAGGTGCTCACCCAGAGCGAGCACATGATGCTCGACCCGGCCGATCCGTCGGTCGGCGTCACGTCCGAGCGGTTCAGCATCGCCGTCCAGCTCGGTGGCTTTCCACAGGTGATCGGGCCGGTGCTCAACGAGCTGATCCAGCGCGCGCACGGCGGCGGCTGGCAGATCGAGGACAGCCAGCACCCGGCAGGCGACTGAGCCAGCCCGTCAGCCGCGCGGTGAGGCCGCCCGGTTCGTCCAGACGTCGATGGTGAAGTCGGAATCGATGACCTGGGTCTGACGCTCCAGGCCGAGGATGCTGTCCAGAATGCCGTGCAGCGTCTGGGTGTCCAGGATCCGGTCGGCGAACTCGTGCCGGTGATGGCAGGCCAGCACGGTGGCATCCCGGCCCAGGCTGTTGCGGGCCGAGGTCGCCAGGGCGGCCCAGGCAGCCAGGTCCAACCGGTAGCCGACCTGGTGCAGGACGATCAGGTCGAACTTCTCCTCCGTCGGCCACCCCTCGGGCAGCCGCATCCACTGGATGTCGACGTTGGACAGGTGCGCGGTGCGCGTGCGGGCCTGTGACAGCGCCGGCCGGTTGTCGTCGGCGGCCAGCACCCGGTCGCTGCGCCGGGCAAGGCCCGCGGTCAGCTCGCCGGCGGCGCAGCCCGGTTCGAAGGTGTTGCCGTAGCGGGGGTGGTTCAGCGCGGCCAGCAGCAGGTCGCGCCGGCGCTCGGCCTGCCAGCCGCTGCGCATGTGCCACGGGTCTTCAGATCTGCCGTACAGGCTGTTCAGGTGCTCGAGGTCGCTCGGGCTGGTCATCATCTTTCCGCCCCCGCTGAACCGGGATCGGCAGGCATATCGGTGCTGACGTGCACCGGCTGCCGAACCCGGGAATGACGGCTGGCTGCTGAGCCGCGCACCGAAAATAACAGCCACTGGCCGATCCGTCTCGCTGTGACGCCAAACTCCCCGGATCGGATCGCCGGCCGGCAGGTCAGCACCGCAAGCCGGGCGTAGGTTGAGCCAGCTGTACTGAAACCGGAGGGGAGACCGTCATGGCTGTGACCGCCTTTCAGGACCTGCCGCTCGCCGAGCAGGACCGCGCCTGGGACGGCGCCGCCGCCGAGAAGCGGGTGCGGGCCTGGGCCGGCGCCGAGGACGAGCCCAACGCCCGCTACCGCGACGCCCATGTCTGGTACGACGCCGACAAGAAGTCCAACTTCACCGCCTACAAGCTGCTGATCGCCGACGTGCTGGACGGCAAGCTGGTCGCGGTCCCGCGCGCGGTGCACGCGGCGGCGGCGGTGCTGCAGGGTTCCCGTGGCGGAATCAACCTGCCGGACAAGGACATCGCCCGGGTCAAGGGCCACCTGGCCAAGTACTACGCCAAGCTGGACGAGACGCCGCCCTGGGACTGACTCATGTCCCGAACGGTGATGGCCGGTGCCAGGACGGCGCAAGCTGGGACACGACCGCGGCGGTGTCAGCCAGCCGCGGCCAGGGCGCGCAGTTCCTCGATCCAGGTGCCGGGATCGAGGAAGTGGCCGCCGTCGGGGTCCACGACCACCTTGGCGTCGGGGATGTGCGCACCCAGCCAGGTGCCGTGATCCGGCGAGATCTCATCGTCCCGGGCGCCGTAGCGGATGGTGACCGGCACCGCGATCTCGTCGAGGGAGAAGCCCCACCCGGCGAGGAGCGCCAGGTTGTCGTCGACCCGGCCCCAGATTCCGGCGGTGAACCCGCCGCGCATGGTGTCCACGAACTCCCGCACGGCATCGGGACGGGCAAGCTCGGCGCCGGCCTGCGCGTCCCGAGCGGCATGCAGGTTCGCCCGGTCCAGCGCCATCCCCGCCAGCTTTTCCTCCGCCAGCCGCATCAGGTTCTCGTGCAGGGCACGCTCACCATCGAGCGCCCAGCCGAATTCCGCGACGCCCTCCGGGCTCATGCCCGCCCACCAGTCCAGACCCTCGGCCTCGAAGGGAGCGAGGCCGCCCTGGCTCTCGGCGGCCGTCACCCGGCCATCGAGGCAGGCAGCCACCGCCAGCGCGTGCGGTCCCCCGCCGCAGAAGCCGGACACCGCGAACCGATCCAGGCCCAGCGCATCGGCGATGGCGGCCACGTCCTGGGCGCAGTCGACCACCCGCCGGCCGGGCTGGCGGTGCGAGGCGCCGTAGCCCGGCCGGTCGTAGGTCACCAGCCGCAGCCCCGCACGTTGGATCGCTTCCTCGTCCCGAGGGCGGACATTCCGGGAACCCGGAATGCCGTGCAGGACGAAGACGACAGAGCCGTCCGGATCGCCCCACTGCGCAACCCCGAGCGTGCGTCCGTCGGGTGCCGAGACCTCCGTCAACCGCTGCGTCATGCGGAGGATTCTGCCTGACCGTCCGGACCAGGCACCAGAAACGACTCAGGGCCTCCGCGCGAACGCTGAAGGCCCCGGAATCCCTGCTCCCCCGACTGGACTCGAACCAGTAACCCTTCGATTAACAGTCGAATGCTCTGCCAATTGAGCTACGGGGGATCATGCGAGCCACCTGATCGACCGCAGCGTGGACTGACGCGCGAACAGGCAGCGGGTAGAAGAATAACCCATCGGCTCGTAGGCTCGCCCCACCCCCCGGTCCAGGGCACACTGGAGGGCCGGAGATCCCGCAGGCGAAAGGCGGATGAGGGATGAAGTTCCTGCTCGGCGTCGCGGTCGGCTACGTGCTCGGCTCACGGGCCGGACGCGAGCGCTATGAGGACATCGTGGCGCTGGCGCGCCGGGTGGCCGGCAGCCAGACCGTCCAGGCAACTGCCGGTGTTCTGCAGGCTCAGGCCGCCGGAGTGGCCGAACGTGCCAAGAGCCGGGTGCTGTCCGGCCACCGGACCGTTCCGGCCAGCGTCAACGGCCACCGGTACTGACGGAGCCGGCCAACGGGCGGGTCACAGCTCGGCGATGATCTGGGCGCGCCGCGCGTCGTATTCCGTGGCCGTGATCAGGCCCCGGTCCCGCAGGTCGGTGAGCTCGGCCAGCCGGTCGGACGCCGACCGCACCGCAGGCCGCCCCGATTGCCCACGCAGGTACCGGACCGCGAGCTGGGATCCGACCGTGCCCGGATCGATGCCGGCCTCCCGGAACACCCGGCGGTTGCGAAGCGCCATCACCACTGCCAGCACCACGATGCACGCCATCATGGCGATCACGGCCCCGAAGAACAACAGGAAGGGCGTCGGGATGCTGCCGAAGTCGTCGCCTGTGGTCCCCATGCGGACAGTGTGCCCGGTCCGCCCGGAAAGCGAGCGGTAATTCAGTTCGAAAACGGCTGCTCGGACACCTGCCGGGCGACCCGGTCCAGGTAACCCAGCAGCGCCTCGCGGGCACCCGGCGAGTCCGGGGTGCCGGTGTCCAGCCGGGCGGTCCACAGCAGGCCGTCCGTGCCGGGCCGGCGCCGGGCCACGATCCGGGCCGTGCCGCCCGGCACCCGCACCTGCTCCCAGCGCGCGATGCTGGCCTCGATCCGGGTCTTGACCACTGCCGGCAGGGTGCGCGGCTCGGCCAGCCGCAGGGTAAGCGTGGGCAGGTCGCTCACCACTCCACGCTCGTCGAGCACTCCCTCGATGACCTGCAGGCCATCCTCACCCCAGGTGGCCTTGACCACCTGGTCCCAGCCGATCCGTCGCCAGCCGGGCGAGAAGCTCGCCGGGTCACCGGAGCCGGCTCCGGGGGTCTGCTCCGGCCGGGCCGGTAGCCACAGCCCGAACTGGGTGGCCGCCACGGCGGCGGGGCCGTCCTCGGCCATCGCCAGCACCCGCTCGTCGGCAGCCAGCAGCTTGCGCAGCTCGGTGGGCGTTCGGATCCTGCGGCCGAACAGCGCCATCATGACCTCCCGTCCGCGATCGCCCTGTCCCGCAATGCCCGGCGGCGCTGCTCGAGTTGCGTGAGCTGCCCGAACAGCCTGCTCTGTTCCTCCGCGTCGCCGACCGCATCGAGCCGCTGCACCTTCGACTTCAACTGGGCCACCTCGCGGGCGACCACCTGCTCGGCGAGGTTGACCACCATCGCCTCGGCGTAGCGCCGCTCGGCATCGCTGCCCGAGCGCAACGGCTCGACCGCGAGCGCGTTGACCGCGGCTCGCGCCTCCGAGCCCGGCGGCAGGTGCTCGGCCACCCGCTCGACCCAGGCCGGGCCGGTGCGACCCGACGCGGCCCCGCCGGCGGCAGCGATGGCGGCCTGCAGCTGCTGGTGCACGGCGGTCATGAACGCCATCGGGCCCAGCTGGTCGAACTGCTCGGCCACCACGTCGGGCAGCTGCAAGGCCGCCTTGATCACCTCGCGCTCGGCCTGCCCGACCTTGGGCGGCACCCCCGCCACCGCCCCGGCCTGGGCAGCCGGAGCCGGCTGGGACCGTTGCTGGCTCTCGGTCGCCCGGGCCATGCCGCGCACCCGGTTGAGGATCTCGTCCGGATTGGCGACCCCGCTCAGGCGGGCCAGCTCGCGGGCGTACTCGAAACGGTGCGACGGGTCCTTGATCTGGGCCACCAGCGGCACCGTCAGGTTCAGCGCCGCCACCCGGCCCTCGACGGTGTCGACGTCGAAGCGCTTGATGATGGTGCCGAGCATGAACCGCAGCATCGGCACGTTCGACTCGATCAGCGCCCGCACCGCCGGATCGCCGCCGGACTGCCGCAGATCGCAGGGGTCCTTGCCGGTCGGGTCGATGGCGACGAAGGTCTGGGCCAGGAACTTCTGCTCGTCCTTGAAGGCCCGCTCGGCCGCCTTCATGCCGGCCGCGTCGCCGTCGAAAGTGAAGATCACCTTGGTGGTGGCCTGCGCCTCCTCGGCGCTGTTGCTCGACCACAGCCGGCGGATCACGTTGACGTGCTCACCGCCGAAGGCGGTGCCGCAGGTGGCCACCGCCGTGGTGACCCCGGCCAGGTGGCAGGCCATCACGTCGGTGTAGCCCTCGACGATCACCGCCTGGTGCTGCCGGGCGATCTCCCGCTTGGCCACGTCCATGCCGTAGAGCAGTTGGCTCTTCTTGTAGATCGGCGTCTCAGGAGTGTTGAGGTACTTGGCCTCGATCTTGTCGTCGTCATGGATCCGGCGGGCGCCGAAGCCGACCACCTCGCCGCCGAGATCCTTGATCGGCCACAGCAGGCGGCGGTGGAAGCGGTCGATCATCGAGCCGCGTCCGGACTCCCGGGACAACCCGGCCAGGTTCAGCTCAGCCGGGCTGAACCCGCGGCCGAGCAGGTGCTTGGTGAGCGAATCCCACCCGGACGGGGCGTAGCCGCAGCCGAACCGGTTGCTGGCCGCGGCGTCGAAGCCTCGTCCGGTCAGGAAGTCGCGAGCCGGCTGCGCCTCGGGGGTGGCCAGCTGCTCCTGGTAGAAGGCCGCCGCGAGGGTGTGCGCCTCGACCAACCTGGCCCGCTGCCCGGACGGCCGCTGCGAGCTCGGGCCGCCGTCGGCATAGCGCAGCTGGACGCCGGCCCGGGCGGCCAGGCTCTCGACCGCCTCGCTGAAGGACAGGTGCTCGATCCGCTCGACGAACCGGATCACGTCCCCGCCGGCCGAGCAGCCGAAGCAGTGGAACAGCCCGCGCGACGGGGACACCGACAGCGACGGTGACTTCTCGTCGTGGAACGGGCAGATGCCCTTGAGGTTGCCGCCGCCGGCATTGCGCAGCTGGACGTGCTCGCCGATCACCTCGGCGATGTCGGAGCGTTCCCGGACGGCGGCGATGTCCTCGTCGCGAATCCGGCCGGCCATGCCCAGAGTGTAAGTGTGGCAAGCGAGCGTCCGCAGCGAGTGTGCAGGTGTGACGCCATCGCGCGACTGGGTGAGGGTTGCCCGCCGGCGGCTAGCTGCCGGTGACCAGCCGGCGGTGCCAGGCCAGCGCCGAGGAGTCGGTCAGCTGGGATACCTGGTCGATGACCACCCGCAGCCGTCCGGAGTCCCCTTCCGCCTGCCGCCAACTGTCGCGCAGCGTCCGGGACAGCGCCGGCTCGCCGCGGTCGCACAGCACCTCGACCAGCTCGGTCAGCACCCGCCGCTGCCGCGCCAGCGGCTGGTCGACGCCGTCGCGGCGCATCACGTAGCGAAACGCGATCGCCTTGAGCAGCGCGCACTCGGCCCGAACCTGGTCAGGCACGACCAGCTCGGCCTGGTAGCGGCCCAGCGGACCGTCCGGGTACCGCGCGCGGGTTGCCCGCACGGCAGCCGTGACGAACCGTCCGGTCAGCTCGCTGGTGGCCCGCTTGGCCATCGCCTGGGCGGCGTAGGAGCCGTCGAAGCCGGCCAGGTCGGTCAGCGCCGGCAGCAGCAGCAACTCCTCGAGCACCGGCAGGAGAAGCGGTCCGGAAAGGGGCGAGTACAACCGACCGGCCTGCTCGCACAGCGCCTGCCGCTCGGTGTCGGCCTCCGGTGCGGTCAGCACAGCCAGCCTGATGTGGCCCGAATGCACCCCGTCCTCGACGTCGTGCACCGAGTACGCGACGTCGTCGGCCCAGTCCATCACCTGGGCTTCCAGGCAGCGCTCCCCGTCCGGACGGCCCTCGCGCAGCCAGTCGAAAGCTGCCCGGTCATCGGCGTAGACGCCGAACTTCCCGGTGTCGCTGCCGCCTGCTGGCCAGGGGTATTTGCACACCGCGTCCAGGGTCGCCCGGGCCAGGTTCAGCCCGGCCGAGCTGCCGTCGGAGGTGACCGCCTTGGCCTCCAGCCTGGTCAGGATCCGCAGCGCCTGGGCATTGCCTTCAAAACCTCCGCAACCGCCGGCCGTCGCCACCTGGTTCAGCGCGTCCTCGCCGTTATGCCCGAACGGCGGGTGCCCGAGGTCGTGCGCGAGGCCGGCGGCATCGGTGAGGTCCGGATCGCAGCCGAGCGCGGCGCCCATCTCGCGGCTGATCTGGGCGACTTCCAGCGAGTGGGTCAGCCGGGTCCGCGGAAAGTCGTCCTGGCCGGGCGAGACGACCTGGGTCTTGTCGGCAAGCCGCCGGAACGAGTACGAGTGCAGCACCCTGGCCCGGTCGCGCTGGAAGGTGCTCCTGCCGAGCGGCGGGTCGAGCCGCGCTTGGGCCCGCTTGCCGGTCTCGGCCAGCCAGCGGGCCTGGTCCTCGCCGCTGTAGGCATAGCAGCCGGTGCTCAGACGTGCTCCTCGGTCCAGTCGGCGAACTGCTGCAGGTTCTGCAACCACATTCCGACCGTGAACTTCAGCTGCTGCCGGCTGATCCCGCCCTCGAAGTCGAAGGCCTGCTCGGCGCAGATTCCCACCAGGCCGTCGTCGGGAAGCACGGTGTAGGCCTTGGGGAACAGCTTGCTGCGGTTCCAGTCGTCCAGCACCAGGGCCAGCGTCGGTCGCAGCTCGACCTCGAACCTGCGGTTGAGGTAGAGACGGGCCTGCAGCACCTCGTCGTCGCGGCCGTAGTGGAAGAAGTAGATGCTGAAGTTGTCCCAGCGCACCGCCAGATCGCCGTCGTCGTCGATCACCGAGCGCAGCGAGTACTCCTTCAGGATCGCCTGCAGCACCTTGTTGCTCGGCAGCACCGTCGGACCCTCGCGCCGGCCGATCGGCGGATCGGCCGACCGGCGCCGGGCAGCCGTTCTGGTTGCCACCACGGCCGAGGCAGCGATGTTACGTAGACGACCAGGCACGCCGTCGAGGCTACCTGGACTCCCCGCACCGATCAGCGCGATTCCTCGCTCGGCCCCCGGCTGGCCCGGCCGGCTTCCAGCCGTGCCACCGGCACCCGGAACGGCGAGCACGAGACGTAGTCCAGCCCCACCTGGTTGAAGAAGTGCACCGACTCCGGGTCACCGCCGTGCTCGCCACAGACACCGAGCTTCAGTCCGGGTCGCTTGGCCCGGCCCTGCTCGGCGGCGATCCGCACCAGCGCACCGACCCCTTCGCGGTCCAGCGACTCGAACGGCGACACCCCGAAGATGCCCTTCTCCAGGTAGTGGGAGAAGAACGCCGCCTCGACGTCGTCGCGGGAGAAGCCCCAGGTGGTCTGGGTCAGGTCGTTGGTGCCGAAGGAGAAGAACTCCGCGGACTCGGCGATCTGGCCGGCGGTCAGCGCCGCCCGCGGCAGCTCGATCATGGTTCCGACCAGGAACTCCAGGTGCGCGCCCGTCTCGGTGCGCACGTCCCGGGCCACCTTGATGATGTCGTCCTTGACCGACTCGAACTCCTGCACCGCCCCGACCAGCGGCACCATGATCTCGACCCGGGGCACCCCGCCGGCCTTGACCCGCTCCGCGGCCGCCTCCAGGATCGCCCGGGCCTGCATGGCGAACAGCCCGGGAATGACCAGGCCGAGCCGGACGCCGCGCAGCCCCAGCATCGGGTTCTGCTCGTGCAGCTTGTGCACCGCCTGCAGCATGCGCAGGTCACCCTCGCGCGGCTCGCCGCGAGCCTCGGCCACCGCCACCCGCACCGAGAGCTCGGTGATGTCGGGCAGGAATTCGTGCAGTGGCGGGTCCAGCAGCCGGATGGTCACCGGCAGCCCGTCCATCGCCTCGAAGATGCCCTTGAAGTCCTCGCGCTGCAGCGGCAGCAGCTCCGCCAGTTGCCGCTCACGCTCATCGTCGGTGTCGGCCAGGATCAGCGCCTCGACCAGCGATCGGCGGTCGCCCAGGAACATGTGCTCGGTGCGGCACAGCCCGATGCCCTGCGCGCCGAAGCGCCGAGCCCGGGCGGCGTCGGCGTCGGTGTCGGCGTTGGCCCGCACCGCCATCCGGCGGCCACCGTCGGCGACCAGCATGATCCGGTGCACCGCCCGGACCAGGTCGTCGGCCTCGTCGGAGTCAGGGCTGATCTCGCCCTCGAAGTAGCGCACCACCGGCGAGGCGACCACCGGCACCTCGCCCTCGAACACCTCGCCGGTGGTGCCGTCGATCGAGATGACGGTGCCCTCTTCATAGACCTTGCCGTCCGGGGTGCTGAAGTGCCGGGACTTGGTGTCGACCGTGAGCTGCTCGGCGCCGCACACGCAGGTCTTGCCCATCCCGCGGGCCACCACGGCGGCGTGGCTGGTCTTGCCACCCCGGCTGGTCAGGATGCCTTCGGCGGCGATCATGCCGTTGAGGTCGTCGGGGTTGGTCTCGCGGCGGACCAGGATGACCTTCTCACCGCTGCGGCTCCATTTCACCGCGGTGTAGGAGTCGAAGACCACCTTGCCGACCGCGGCGCCGGGCGAGGCGTTCATGCCCTGGGCGATCTTGCGGTGCGGGGTGGTGTCGTCGAAGTGCGGGAACATCAACTGCGCCAGCTGGGCTCCGGACACCCGCTGCAACGCCTCCAGCTCGTCGATCAGCCCCTCGTCGATCAGCTGGGTGGCGATCCGGAAGGCCGCCGCGGCGGTGCGCTTGCCGACCCGGGTCTGCAGCATCCACAGCTTGCCGCGCTCGATGGTGAACTCGATGTCGCACAGGTCCCGGTAGTGCTCCTCGAGCTGGGCCATGATGGCCATCAGCTCGTCATGGCTCTTCTTGTCGAGCGTGGCCAGGTCGGCCAGCGGCAGGGTGTTGCGGATGCCGGCCACCACGTCCTCGCCCTGGGCGTTGGCCAGGTAGTCGCCGTACTCGCCCTTGGCGCCCGAGGCCGGGTCGCGGGTGAAGGCCACCCCGGTGCCGGAGTCCTCGGACAGGTTGCCGAAGACCATCGAGCAGATGTTGACCGCGGTGCCGAGGTCCGCCGGGATCCGCTCCTGGCGCCGGTACAGGATCGCGCGCGGGGCGTTCCAGGACTCGAACACCGCCCGGACGGCCAGGTCCATCTGCTCGCGCGGATCCTGCGGGAACTCCCGGCCGGCGTGCTCGACCACCACCTGCTTGTAGGTCTCGACAAGCTTGCGCAGGTCCTCGGCGTCCAGGTCGAGGTCGTTGGTGGTGCCCTTGGCGGTCTTGGCCTCGTCCAGGGCTGATTCGAAATGCTCGCCGTCGATGCCCAGCACGGTCTTGCCGAACATCTGGATCAGCCGGCGGTAGGAGTCGAAGGCGAACCGCTCGTTGCCGGCCTGGGCGGCCAGCCCCCGTACCGACTGGTCGTTGAGGCCGACGTTGAGGACCGTCTCCATCATGCCGGGCATCGAGAACTTCGCCCCGGAGCGCACCGACACCAGCAGCGGGTCATCGGTCTGGCCCAGCTTCTTGCCCATCTGGACCTCGAGGGCGGCCAGATGCTCGCTGACCTCGGCCGACAGCTCAGCCGGCTCGCGGCCGTTGCTCAGGTAGGCCTGGCAGGCCTCGGTGGTGATGGTGAACCCCGGCGGCACCGGCAGGCCCATGTTGGTCATCTCGGCGAGGTTGGCGCCCTTGCCGCCCAGCAGGTCCTTGAGGTCCTTGCTGCCCTCGGCGAAGTCGTAGACGAACTTTGTCATCGCGCACCACCACACTGTGAGACGGACAATCGTTCCCCCGACCATAGGGGGCGTAAGCGGTTGCGGTCAGCAGCTACCGCCAATGTGGAGGCAAAGGACACAACCCCTCACTCCTTCAGTCTTTCCTTGACCTGACGAACGTGGACCGGCGCGCCCGGCATTCCGCCGGGTCGCGACACATAATCGCCGACCCCGACACAGGTGAACAGCAACGTCACCAGGTCGCCGGACTGGCCGAGCAGGGCGGGCACCTCGCTGTCCGCGAACGTCATACCGGTCGCGGTCGCCCCGAGGGCGTAC
>DASZEI010000375.1:0-1779 GCA_035940975.1 Jatrophihabitans sp.
GCCGGCCAGCGCGGCCCGGACCGCGTCGGCGGCACCGGCGAAGCTGGCCGGCCGGTGGGTGGCGATCGCGACGTGCCGGGCCAGCACTTCGGCAATCACGTTGTCCGAGGACCGCATCATCTGCTCGACCAGCACGTCGACCGGCGCGGAGCGGACCTGGCCGAGCACCTTGGCGCCGGCCGGCGCGCTGCCCAGGCTCACGGTGGCCCCGCCGCCGAGCGCGGTGGCCAGGGCGGTGCCGGCGGCCAGTTCCGGCGCGAACGACCGGATCTCGGCATCGGCGGTGTCCCGGCCGGCGTCCACCATGGTGGCGGTGATCACGCTGGCGTAGCTGGACGGGGTATCGGCCGGATCCCAGCCCGGTGCGCTGGCCGGGCCGGTGAAGGCGGAGTCGTCCACGAGCACCTGCTCGACCCGGGCACCACCCAGGCCGGCCCGGACCCGGGCGGCCAGGTCGCTGATCCGGGCCGCCTCCGGATAGCGGGTCGGCCGACCGGCCGGCGCCGCCGACAGCGTCGGATCCCCGCCGCCGACCAGCACCACGGTGCCCGGCTCGCTGCCGGCCACCACCTGGGTGCTGAACCGGTCGGTGGGCCGGCGGACGCTGAGCACGGCGGCGGCGGTCAGCAGCTTGGCGGTCGAGGCCGGGGCCACCACGGCCGTGGACCGCTGGTCAAACAGCAGCGCCCCGGTGCCGGCGTCGAAGACCTGGCCGGCCACCGACGGTCCCAGCTCGGGATCGGCCAGCTCGTCGGCCAGCGCCGCGGCGACCCCGGCCGGGGTCGGCACGGGCGCGTTGGGCCGGGCGCGGGCCGGCGACGGTGGAGCCGGCGCTGCCGAGAGCAACGCGGCGATCCCAGGCACCGGCGTGGTGGGCGCCGGAACCCGGATCGGGGTGAAGGCCCGGTCGCTCAGGAACTGGCGTCCGGTGCCCACGCCGAGGTAGCCGATTCCGGCCAGCAGCAGCGCCAGGACCAGCAGCACCAACACCGGTTTCGTGTTCGGGCGCGCCACGTAGGCAACAATAAAGGTATCCCCACGTCAGCGCGGCCGGCGCGTTCCCAACAGCGGAAGGTCGGGGACTGAGAGGAGCCCGGAATGCAAGAGTTCGACGTGCTGATCGAGATTCCCAAGGGCAGCCGCAACAAGTACGAGGTCGATCACGCCAGCGGGCGGATCCGGCTGGACCGGACGCTGTTCACCTCCACCCAGTACCCGGCCGACTACGGCTACATCGAGAACACCCTCGGTGAGGACGGCGACCCGCTGGACGCGCTGGTGCTGCTGCAGGGCGACCCGCTGTTCCCCGGCGTCCTGGTGATGTGCCGGGCGATCGGCATGTTCCGGATGACGGATGAGAAGGGCGGCGACGACAAGGTGCTGTGCGTGCCGGCCAACGATCCCCGGCTGGAACACCTGCGCGACATCCACCACGTCGGCGAGTTCGACCGGTTGGAGATCCAGCACTTCTTCGAGGTCTACAAGGACCTGGAACCGGGCAAGAGCGTCGAGGGCGCGTCCTGGGTCGGACGGGCCGAGGCCGAGGCCGAGATCGACGCCAGCCGCAAGCGGCTGGCCGACAACCCCGGAGCCGTGCACTGACGCACGCCCGGGCTGTAATCCGAGGCCGCGGGCTGAGTACGAGGCCGCGGGCTTGACCCGTGGCCGCGGGGTGAGTACGGGGCCGCGGGGGGAGTACGGGGCTGCGGGCTTGATCCGAGGCGGCGCGAATCCCGGCGTCGATCTTGCTCAAGCCGGGCCAGGACCCGCCGATAGATG
>DASZEI010000376.1:0-1624 GCA_035940975.1 Jatrophihabitans sp.
ACCGCCACACCGGCCCGGACCTGGTCCAGCACCAGGGACCGGCTGCTGTCGGCTGCCACCGACGAGATCTCCAGGCCCCGGTTCATCGGACCGGGGTGCAGCACCGGTGCGTGCTCGGGCAGCAGGTCCAGCCGCGCCGGGCTCAGGCCGTAGCCGATCGCGTACTCGCGCTCGGTCGGGAAGTAGCCGACGTTGGCCCGGCCACCGGAGGATCCGCCGCCCATCCGCTCACGCTGGACCCGCAGCATCATCACCGCGTCGACATCGCCGGCCACCTTGCCGGCCAGGGTCGCGTCCAGGTCCCAGCTGGTGGTGCAGTTCCAGCCGTGCACCCCGGGCGGCATCAGGGTGGGCGGCGCGACCAGGGTCACCTGGGCGCCCAGCAGGGTGAGCAGCAGGACGTTGGACCGGGCCACCCGGCTGTGGGTCAGGTCGCCCACGATCACGATGTGCCGGCCGGCCAGCTCGCCGAGCCGGCGGCGCAGCGTGAACGCGTCCAGCAGCGCCTGGGTCGGGTGCTCGTGGGTACCGTCACCGGCGTTGATGACGTGGCAGTCGATCCATTCGGTGATCCGCTGCACCGCACCCGAGCTGGGATGCCGGACCACCAGCGCGTCCACCCCCATCGCGGCGACCGTCAGGACGGTGTCGCGCAGGCTCTCGCCCTTGCTGACGCTGGAGCCTTTGGCGCTGACGTTCACCACGTCGGCCGACAGCCACTTGCCGGCGATCTCGAAGGACGACCGGGTGCGGGTGGAGTCCTCGAAGAACAGGTTGACGACGGTGCGCCCGCGCAGCGCCGGCAGCTTCTTGACCAGCCGGTTCTGGATGGCGTCCATCTGCTCGGCGGAGTCCAGGATCTGGCTGGCCCCGGCGGCGTCGAGATCGCCGGCCGAGAGCAGGTGCCGGATCACGACTGATCCTGGGTCTTGGCCGCGACGATGCTGACTTCGTCCACGCCGTCGGTTTCGGCAAGGCTCACCCGCACCTGTTCCTCGGCCGAGGTCGGCAGGTTCTTGCCCACGTAGTCGGCCCGGATCGGCAGTTCCCGGTGGCCGCGGTCCACCAGCACCGCCAACTGCACGGCACGCGGGCGTCCCAGGTCGGTCAACGCGTCGAGCGCGGCCCGCACGGTCCGTCCGGAGAACAGCACGTCATCGACCAGGATCACCAGCTTGCCGTCCACCCCGCCCGCAGGCTCGACGGTGCGCCCCAGCGGCCGGCTGGCCTGGGTGCGCAGGTCGTCGCGGTACAGGGTGATGTCGAGGCTGCCCAGGCCGACCCGGACGCCGGCGAAACCGGCGATCCGCTCTGCCAGCCGGCTGGCCAGCGGCTGGCCGCGGGTCAGGATGCCCAGCAGCACCACGCCGGTGCCGCCCTGCGTCTTCTCCAGGATCTGGTGTGCGATCCGGTCCAGCACCCGGGAGATGTCATCGGACTGCAGGACGGTCTTGGCTCCGGCTGACCGCGCGGCTGCCTGGAAAGGCGCGGCGGGAGCTGTGAAAGTAGGCTGCATGGAAGAAGTGGTGGCTGGAACTGGCTGCGCAGGCACGCTGCGAAGACCCCCTTCCTCGCCTCACAGGACGAGTCGTTAAAGGACGTCGAACGGGACCGACCGTAGCAG
>DASZEI010000377.1:0-1656 GCA_035940975.1 Jatrophihabitans sp.
TTCCCGCTGCGGCATCGGGGTCGGGCGCTGGTGGACGCCACCTGCGCGTTGGCGGCCGGGGCGACGTGCCTGGCCGATGTGAGGCGATGACCGCGCAGGAGGAGCTGTTCGGTCCCGGGGGCGGGGCGTCGGATTCCACGATGTTGCGGGTGCTGGACGAGCTGGCCGAGCGAGTCGGCGGCGACGGGCTGCCCGGGCGACGGGCTGCCCGGGCGGCGGCTGGCCCGGGCCACCGCAGCGGCGCGGGCCACGGCGTGGGAGGCGATCGTGGCCCGGCACGGGCAGCTGCCCGCGGTGCAGGTCGCCGGCAAAGACCTGATCCGACCCGCCACCGAGCCCGGTGGGCGGCCGCGGCCGGTGCTGGTGGTCGGGCTAGACGCCACCTTGATCGAGGCCGCCAGCCCCAAGGCCCAGGCGGCAGGCCACTACAAGGGCGGATTCGGCTTTCATCCATTGACCAGCTGGGCCACCAACATCGGGGACGCGTTGGCGGTGATGCAGCGCCCGGGCAATGCCGGCTCGTTCACCGCCGCCGATCACCTCGCGGTCCTGAAGGCGGCATTGATCCAGATCCCCGCCCCGTGGCGCACCGACGTGCTGGTCAGCATCGACGGCGCGGGCGCCTCCCATGACGTCATCGACTACCTCACCTCGTTGAACACCGCTGCGGCGCACGGCAATCGCGGCCGCCGGGTGGAGTACACCATCGGCTGGCCGGTCGACGAACGGACCGTGGCCGGGATCGAGCAACTGCGCCACAGCGACTGGGGTGCCGCAGTGCACGCCGACGGCGCCCTTGACCCCGCCGCGCAGGTGGCCGACCTAACCGGGATCATGCGGCACGGTCCGGGCGCCGACCGGCTGGCGACCTGGCCGAGGTGCATGCGGCTGATCGCCCGGCGCACCCCGCGGCCGGCGAACAAGCCGGCCAAGATCGGTGAGCACCCGGACTGGGAGTACGGCGCATTCGTCACCAACACCCCCGGCGGGCAGGTCCAGTTCCTTGACGCTCGGCACCGCACCCAGGCCCACGTCGAAGACCGGATGAAGCAGTTCAAGGCCTGCGGCGCCCGCAACCTGCCCTCGATCGACTACGGCCGCAACGCCGCCTGGCTGCAGCTGGCCGCCCTGGCCACCTCGCTGACCGCCTGGCTGCGCCACATCGGACTCGACGGCGACCTGGCCAAGCCTCCACCAAGACGCTGCGCTTCCGGATCCTGTCCGCCCCGGCCCGCCTGGTCACCCACGCCAGACGACGAATCCTGAAGCCCCCACCCGGCTGGGCATGGTCCGGCGACCTGGCCACCGCCTGGGACCGCCTCCACGCCCTGCGCCCGGCTTGACCCGACCCCCACCCGTCCCGACCACCCCGCAGCACCGGCCGGCCATGGAACCGGCGCCCACCCGAGCACTTTCGGGCACCTCGCCATGACCACGGCCGCCTTCCCACCACAAAATGATTCGCAACTGAGACGCTCACGGAGCTACGGATCAGCATGAATGATCTAGGCGGATCACCCCAATAGGTGTGTCTTAAGCGAAGAGTCGTCTTCCCCGATCCGGTGGCCCCTACGCACAGGCCGTGCGGACCCATCCCGCCCTGGGCTGCTTCCTTGATATCCAGCTCCACCGGCTGACCAAGCTCGTCGACGCCGA
>DASZEI010000378.1:0-2298 GCA_035940975.1 Jatrophihabitans sp.
CCCGCCACACAGCAGCTTCGCCCAGGCCAAGTCGACCGCCGAGGCCCTGCTGCACGGCGACGAGGACGCCTGGGGCGTGGTCAAGCAGGGCATCAAGCAGAAGGCGCAGGACTTCCTGCGGTAGGGCTACCGGCGGCCACCGCTGCTCGGGCGGGTGCTACCGCGGCCTCGGGTGCTGCTGCAGCCTGAGCAGCTACTGCAGCTTGGGCAGGTCGAGGGTGCCCGTGTCGGCGACGTCGGCGGCGATGTCGGACAGCTTGCGGTGGGTGTGCTGGCTGGTGATGCGCAGCAGGTTGAAGGCCTGGTCGCGGCTGATCTTGTGCTGCGTCATCAGCACTCCCATCGCCACGCCGATCTCGCGGTTGCTCTCCAGGGCCCGAGCCAGGTGCGCGGCGGTTTCGCCGCGGCGCAACGCCGACAGCGCCAGGGCACCGTGGGTGGCCAGCAGCAGGCCGACCGTCTGGTCGTTCTCGTCGAAGGCCTCCGGCTTGCCGGAATAGAAGTTGAGGCCGGCAATCAGGTCGTCGTCCTCCAGGAACATCCGGAAGGACAGCATGCTCCGCACACCCACCTCGTCGACGGCCCGCTCGCCGAAGCCGGGCCAGCGCCGCTCGCTGGCCAGGTCGCCGCTGAGGTAGGTGGTGTTGTCGACGATCGCGTCGACGCAGGGACCGTAGCCCAGCTCGTACTGGATCGAGTCGACCTTCAGCGGCACCTCGCTGGTCTGGGCCACCGTCTGGAACTTCCCGGCCCGGCCCCGGGTGATCGCCGAATGCTCGGCGCCCTTGACCACCCGCACCCCGTTGCTGGTGATCGACTGCAGAACGTCGTCGGTAGGGCCGGGTTCCCGCAGGTGCGGCTCCAGGCTGGTGAAGGCCTCGGCGAGGTGCTGCAGCGTCTGGTCCGAGGTCATCGGATCACGCTGGCAGGGGTGGGTCGGGTGTCGGTCACGGATGCCTCATTCACGCGTCGCGTGCAGGCTGCCGGATTTCCCGGCCGCCGCGCTGACGAAGGATTCTTTCTGTCCCTGCTGGCTGACTGTACGCCGCTGACGCCCGGCGGGCAGGGCTGAAAGGTCTTTTCCGCGCCGGTCCGATTCGAGCGCTTCAGACCGGCAGCTTCTCCCGGACGGTGTGGGTCGCCGAGTGCAGTGCCAGCTCGGCGTCACGGCGCAGGCCGCTGGCCGCGTGGCCGACCACCCGCGGCGTGCGCCTGGCCCACCAGCCCAGCGAGGGGCGGCCCTCGGTGTCGACCGCCGCCAGCAGCAGGCCACCGAGCAGGCCGGCGTTCTTCATCAGCTGCACCCGCTGCTGGTTGCGCCGCACCCGGTCCTGCTCCTCCCAGAACGGGTGACCGGCGATCGTGGTCGGCACCAGGCTGACGGCGAGCACGAGCGCCGAGATCCGGGGCAGCTTGCCCAGCGCCAGCATGGTGCCGGCGACCACCTTGGCGGCGGCGTCTGCCCTGACCACCTGCTCGGTGTTGGACAGCTGCGGCATTCGGGTCGCCAGCGGCGCCACCACCCGGTCGGCGGCGGCGACCCGCCCGGCCGGCTTGCGCAGGGTGTTCAGGCCACCGGTGACGAAGGAGGCGGCGAGCAGCGGACGGGCGATCGCGCGGACCAGAAGCATGAACCCATCATGCCAACTTGCCGACCGGGCCGTCACCCCGGCCCTGCCGCGGCCGGTTTACCGGGGGCAGTCGGGCAGCCAGCGCGGTGCCCAGCAGCAGGCCGGACAGGAACGCCGCCTCCACCCGGGGCCGCTGCGTCCAGCCGTCCCCGCAGGCCGCGAGCCCGCTGGGCCACAGCTGGAAGCTCACCGCCCGCCCGGTCGCCGGCCGCGCATACCGCCAGCGGTGCAGCCTCGTCCAGGACGGGTCGGCGTCGATGCCCAGCACCTCGCGCAGCGCCCGCAGCAGGTCCTCGGCGGCCGCCTCCGGCTGGTCCAGCCGGGCCGCCGCCCAGGACGGCGTGGAGTGCGCCACCAGCACCGGCGCCCCGTCGCCGCGCCTGCTGCCGTCATCGGCGATCCAGGACAGCCGCTCGTCGCCGTGCACGAACATCCCGTCCAGCCGGTTCCAGGCCCGTTCCGGCCAGCCGGCGCTGAGCGCCAGCACCGGCTCGAAGCCGGTGTACAGGCCGGTCCGCTCGGCAGCCAGCGCCGGGTGCAGGAGCGTCCTCGCCTGCGGGTCCGGCATCGCCAGCACCACCGCCGCGGCTGGCTCACCGTCGACGGTGAGGCCGGGGGCGACGAGCTCGACGTCGGCCTGCTCCACCTCCAGCCCCGCGGTGTCGGC
>DASZEI010000379.1:0-3353 GCA_035940975.1 Jatrophihabitans sp.
GGCCCTGCAGCAGGTACTCACAGACCGCGCCGAGGCCGGCCAGCGCCCAGCCGGACCACACCAGCGTGCGGATCGCGCGGCGGCGCCGGCCCGCCGGCCAGAGTGTGAAGACCAGCCAGCTGCCGCCGACCAGGCCCACCCCGGCGAAGCTGAGCCAGTGGCTGATCGCCAGCCCGGTCGAGACCGCCCGCTCGACCGGTGCCGAACCTGACGCCCCGCTGCCGGCGTCCAGCGGTCCATCGCCCACCACGAACCGGATGCTGCCGGCCACCGGATGCGAGTCGGCCGAGATCACCCGGTAGCTGGCCAGGTAGCTGCCGTCGCCCAGCCCCGGCTTCAGCGCGACCGAGACCGAGCTGCCGACCCCGCCGGGATGCGTGACCGGGCCGCTGTCGACCCGCCGGCCGGCCGGGTCGACCACCCGCAGGTAGCCCAGCTGCAGGCCGACCTGCTCGTTGAACCGCAGCGTCACCGCCGCCGGCGACTGGGCCAGCCTGCCGCCGTCAGCCGGATCCGAGCCCACCAGCACGGTGTGCGCCGACGCCGGTGAGGCCAGCAGCACGCTCAGCACGGCCCCGGCCAGCACCGCCAGCAGGACGCGCAGCCAGCGCCTCACGCCGCCCCCCGATGCCGCCACGGCAGCGACCGGGCCGGGCTGTGGCCACCGGCCCGGGCAGCCGGCCGGCCGGGTCCGGGCACCCGTTCGGCACCTGCCAGCGCCGCCACCAGCAGCAGCCCGAGCACCACGCCGGCGTGGCTGCCCAGCCGGGCACCGGTGACCGCTCCGCTCAACAGGTCCGGCACGCTCAGCACCGACAGCACCGCCACGAAGGCCAGCAGGATCGGCAGCGTGCCGGCCGCCCGGGCGGGCCGCAGCGCCACCGCCAGCAGGGCAGCGCCGACCGCGACGTTCCAGGCCGCGCTCTCGTGCGCCTGGTGCGCGCCCATCTGCATCGCCGCCATCCCGACGTTCTCACCCCACATCCCGGGCACCGCCAGCACCCACTGCAGGCCGGCCAGCAGCACCAGGCCCAGTTGCAGCAACCGGCGGCGGCGCTGCACCCGGGCGGCCGGCAAGCCGGCATTGCGCAGGATCGGCTCGCTCAGGTCCGGCGGCGTCTCGCCCGACACTCGCAGCAGCCGGCCGGCCCGGGTGGCCGCGTCCAGCCAGACCGAGCACTCCGGACAGCGCGCCAGGTGCTCGTCCAGCACTACGGTGGGCAGGCCGGGAGCTTCGCCGTCCAGCCGGGCGGAGGCAGCCTCCCGGTAGGGGCCACAGCTCATGCCCATCTCAGTCGGATGCACTGGCTGTTCAGTTCCCCATGTGTGGCCCGGGTCACGCCGCTAAAGTGCAGACACCAGGTGGGGACGCGTCAAGCCCCGCCCCCGTGTCGCCGCCACTCCGCCGCAGCGCTGCCCAAGGAGGACCCCCGTGCCGCCGCCAGAGCAGGACTTCGACGCCGTCACGCTGGCGGCGCTGCAGGCGCGGGCCGGTGACTCCGAGGCTGCCACCGCGTTCGTCCGGGCCTGCCAGGGCGACGTCTGGCGCCTCTGCGCGCACCTGGGCAGCCCGCGCGACGCCGAGGACCTCACCCAGGAGACCTTCGCCCGGGCCTTCGGCTCGCTGCACCGCTTCGCCGGCCGGTCCTCGGCACGCACCTGGCTGCTGTCGATCGCCCGGCGGGTCTGCGCCGACGCCATCCGCGGCCGCCGGCCCAGCACCCCGGTCGCCGAGCCGGAACCACCCGGACGCGGCACCGACCCGGCCGACACGGTCAGCCTGCGGCTGTTGCTGGACAGCCTGGACCCGCCGTTCCGGGAGGCGTTCGTGCTCACCCAGGTGGTGGGGCTGGCCTACGCCGAGGCCGCCGAGGTGATCGGCTGCCCGGTGGGCACCATCCGGTCCCGGGTGTCCCGGGCCCGCGACGCGCTGGTGGCCGGGATCGGCGAGGGTGGCAGCCGGACGGCCCGCGGCACCGGCTGAGCCGGTCGGGCTGAATCGGTCAGGCAAGTCGGCGCGAGCCGCTGAGCGGTCAGGCTAGCCCGCGGGACCGGACGTCCTGATGTGCCCGGCGCTCGGCGACGAACGAGGCGAACGGGATGGTGCCGGCCAGCATCACCAGGCCGAGCTTCAGCCAGGGCCAGCGCAGCCGGATCCCGAGATCCAGGGCGGTCACCAGGTAGACCATGAACAGGAAGCCGTGTGCGGTGCCGATCACCGCCACCGGGCCGGGATGGTCGGCCAGGTACTTCAGCGGCATGGCCACGAAGGCCAGCAGGACGAGCATCACCCCGGTGACGAACGCCAGGATCCGGTAGCGCAGGAACGCCCCGGACAACCCTCGCTGGCTGGTAGTCGTAGTGCTGGTGCCGGTCACTCGGCAGCCTCTCGGTCGGCGGCGCTCAGCTGCGCCAGGTAGGCGTTGAGTCTGCGCCGCTCCGGATCGGTCTCGAGGTCGGGGCTGGGGGGTGGCGGCGGGGTGTAGCCCAGGTACCGGCTGGCCGGGGCGGCGGGCGGCTGCTCAGGAGGGGTGTCCTCGGCCGGGCGCCGGTGGTCGCGGACCACCCGGAACCACATCAGCACGGTGAAGCCGACGAAGGCCCACCATTGCAGCGCGTAGGCATAGTTGCGCAGGTCGCCGTGGTGCCGGATCGCCGCCCGCCACTGCCACTGCCCGAGCCAGATCATCGCCGCGCACACCGCGAGCGTGAGCACGTGCAGCAGCAGCCACTTGGGCCGCAGCAGCGTCAGCTTGCTCGGACGTCCGGACACGCCATCACGGTACGTGGCGCGGATGGGGCGAGCCAGCGCACTCGGCGATTGCCCGGCGGCCGGCTCAGCTCTCGAACGGCGGCCGTCCGGGCTTCCAGGCGTACAGCTCCAGGGCGATGTTGTCCGGGTCGCGGAATTCCAGGATGTGCGCCAGCCCGATGTCCTTGACCCCGGCGTGAGCCACCCCCAGCTCGTCCAGCGACCGGGCCATGTTCTCCAGGTCAGCCACCCCGTCGACCAGAAAGGCGAGGTGATCCAGGCCCACCCGGTTCTCGTCGAACCGGTCGCCTGCCGGCGCCGCCGGGCGAAGCCCGAACAGGGCAGCGCCGACCCGGTAGATCACGCCGCCGTACAGGAAGCCCAGCTGTTCGCGGGTCGCCTCGTCGGCGCCTTCGGGCACCTGCAGGGCGATCGGCATCCCGAACACCTGCTCGTAGAAGGCTCGGGACCGGTCGATGTCGGTCACGGTCAGGCGGACGTGGGAGTAGGCGGTGGTGATCGGCATCCGGGCATCATGCCATCGCCGGGACGGAGGCCGCGACGGCCCGCGACGGGTCCGCCACCCGGGTGGCGACGGTTC
>DASZEI010000380.1:0-2233 GCA_035940975.1 Jatrophihabitans sp.
AGAGCGCGATGCCGGTGGTGCTCATCAGTGCCAACACGCCGGCAGCCGCGCGGCGCCGCGCACGCCCCGTTCTCGCCATGCCGTCTCCTCGCGTCGCACCGCAGAGGTCGGTGGCCGACTGCAGGTTACCCGAAAAGCCTCCAGGAGTTCACAAGAACTTAATAGTGGGCAAGGACTTACCAAACCGCATCATCACCCTGCGGGACAACCCAGACCTGTCACCTGACAGTCACCCTCCGTTACCAAATTGAGCCGCAAAGTGACCGGATATCTCGCGGAGATGACCCGCTGTCGGGCTGCCGCTTGCTACCTTGCCGGACATGCGTGTCTCAACCAGGAGCCAGTGATGACCGATCTTCGCCAGCTATGCCTGCCCCTGGCGGTTCTCGCAGCGGTGGGCCTGTCAGCCTGCGCGGGTTCGTCGAAGAACGCGACCGCACCCCAGAAGGCGACCGGCACCACGTCCACGGCCAGTTCGAGCGTGCCGGCACCGTCACCGAGTCCGACGTTGCTGACCAAGGCTGAGTTCGTGGCGAAGATGGATGCGGTCTGCGTCGACTTCACCACCAAGTTCCAGCAGTTGCCGGATCCGATGGACGCGGACGACTACGTCAACATCGCGGCGAGCGTCGACGGCACCCTCAAGCTCTTTCCGGCCTTCATCAAGCAGGCTGAAGCGTTGGTGGGCCGATCCGCGGACAAGGCGACGCTGACCGACAACTGGCTGAGTATCGAGAAGGCGGACTTCGCCGCCGTGGAACCGGGACTCAAGAGATTCCTCGTCGATCTCAAGGCCAAGAACCAGGCCAAGATTGTTGCGGAGGCCAGCGCGCTCGAATGCTCCCGACCACAGCGAAACGATCGCCGGCTTCATGTCCGGTTACGGATTGAAGAGCTGCGCCATCCTGGAGCGTTCCTGAGCGAGGTAGTTCTCGGCGAGCCGGCCGGGTCCACGCCCGGCTGATCGAATCGGGCGACCGCACGCCCGGAGATCGGCCGGACAACTGAGCCGAAGGTGGTGGGTCGGCCTGCGACCGGCGGGAGCCGATCGGTAAGAATGCGCCCATGCGCGCAGTCCTGATCCAGCGTTTCGGCGACGCTCCGATCGTCACCGACGTCCCCGAGCCGGAGTTGCCCGACGGCGGGGTGATCCTGCGGGTGCGCTCCACCGGCCTGTGCCGAAGCGACTGGCACGGCTGGCAGGGCCACGATCCCGGGATCGCGCTGCCGCACGTGCCGGGCCACGAACTGGCCGCCACCATCGCCGAAGTGCACTCCGACGTGCGGGGCTGGCGGCCCGGCCAGCGGGTGATCGTGCCGTTCATCTGCGCCTGCGGGGACTGCGAGCAGTGCCGGGAGGGCAACCAGCAGGTCTGCGTCCGGCAGTTGCAGCCAGGTTTCAACTACTGGGGATCGTTCGCCGAGTACGTGGCCATCCCGTACGCCGAGGTGAACCTGGTCGCGCTGCCTGAGGAGATCGGCTTCGACACCGCCGCGGCGCTCGGCTGCCGGTTCGCCACCGCCTACCGGGCGGTCACCGCGGTCGGCAACGTCCGGCGGGGGGAGTGGCTGGCGGTCTTCGGCTGCGGCGGCGTGGGGCTCTCGGTGATCATGATCGCCGCTGCCCTGGGCGCCCGGGTGATCGCGGTCGACACCAACCCCGCGGCACTGTCGCTGGCCACCAGGCACGGCGCGCAGTACACGATGCTGTCCGGCGGCGACGGCCGATCCAGCCCTGGCGGTGCGGCATCCGGTGACGATGTCGCCGAGCAGATCAGCCAGCTGACCGGCGGTGGCGCCGCGGTGACGATGGACGCGATCGGTGCCGAGTCGGTCGTGCAGACGGCGCTGGCCTCGCTCAGGCCCCGCGGCCGGCACGTCCAGCTCGGGCTGCTGCCGGACCGGTTGCAACTGGACCTGTCGTTCCTGGCGTTCCGGGAACTGTCCTGGCTGGGCAGCCACGGGATGGCCGCTCACGACTACCCGGCGATGCTGCGGCTAGTCCGCTCCGGCGCCGTCCGACCCGACGAACTGGTCACCGCCGTGATCAGCCTGGACGAGGTCGGCTCGGCACTGTCGGCCATGTCCGGCGCGGCTCCGGCCGGCATCACCGTCATCCATCCCGGCGACCCGGGCTAGCCGGCGCCCCGGCAGCCGCAGCAGCGCGATGCTGAGGACCAGCAGGACGGCCGAGACGATGCCATCGAGCCAGAAGTGGTTGGCGGTGGCGGCC
>DASZEI010000381.1:0-5493 GCA_035940975.1 Jatrophihabitans sp.
GGTTGGCGGTGGCGGCCACCACGAACACGGTCAGCACCGGGTGCGCCAGCACCCACCAGCGGTAGCGGCCGGCGCTGACCCTCAGCACCGCCCAGGCGACCAGCAGCGCCCAGCCGACGTGCACCGACGGCATCGCCGCCAGCTGGTCCACCGAGATGCCCGACAGGTTGTACACCGACTGCCCGTACTGCGCGGCGGTGTCGACGTAGCCCAGCTCGGGCAGCAGCCGGGGCGGCGCCACCGGCAGCAGCTGGATCAGCAAGGAGCACGTGGTCAGCAACACCAGCACGTTGCGCACCTCGGGATAGCGGTGACGGTGCCGGGCGAACAGCCACAGCAGCAACGCTCCCAGCGCGGCGAAGTGCATCGCCGCGTAGTACCAGTTCGCCGCCTGCACCAGCACCGGGTGCCCGGTGATCAGCCGCTGGGCGTCGCGCTCGCTGGGCAACCGGCCGGCGTGCTGGAGCCGCACGATTGCCCGGGCCCGGCTGAACGCGCCCCCGCTGCCCAGCACCGACACCCGGCAGGCCAGCTGCCACAGCGCGTAGAGCGCCGCGACCAGGCCGGCCTCGCGCAGGTAGGCGCCGGCCCGCTCGACAAACCGCGGCCCGACGGCCTGCTGGGGCAGCCGGACGCTCACCGCCGTTCCGGCGAACAGCCCGGCCGAAAGCATCGCGGCCGGCTGCCAGCCGAGCTGGAGGTTCTGCATGCCGACACTATGTCCGATAGCGGCCTCGAATGTGGCCCTTCCGTCGAGAGCACGGCAAACGCGAAGAACGGCTTTCCGGCCCTGTCCGGACCGACTCGATACGGCAGCGGCTACCGCTAGTCGGGCCTGGCGACCGGTGGCCCGGAGTCCTCGCCCTCCTCGACCCGTTCCAGCGCGATCACGTGCAGCACCGCGTTGATCAGGGCCAGGTGGGTGAAGGCCTGCGGGAAGTTGCCCAGGTGCTGGCCGGTATGGGTGTCGATCTCTTCGGCGTACAGCTCCAGCGGTCCGGCGAAGGACAGCAACTTGGCGCACAGCTTGCGGGCCCGGTGGTACTCACCGATCTCGCACAACGCCGACACCAGCCAGAACGAGCAGATGGTGAAGCTGCCCTCCTCGCCGGTGAAGCCGTCGTCGGTCTCCTCGGTGCGGTAGCGCAGCACCAGGCCGTCCTGGGTCAACTCGTCGGCGATCGCCAGCACGGTGGCCCGGATCCGCGGGTCGTCCGGCGGCAGGAACCGGACCAGCACCGCCAGCAGCAGCGAGGCGTCCAGGGCGGTGCCGCCGTAGTACTGGGTGAAGACCCCGCGCTCGTCGAGGCCGTTGGCCAGGATGTCCTGCCTGATCTCCTCGGCCGCCAGTTCCCACTGCGCGGCCTCGGCGTCCTGGCCGATCATCGAGGCCAGCCGGGCGCCGCGGTCCACCGCCACCCAGCACATGATCTTGGACGAGGTGAAGTGCTTGGGCTCGCCCCGCACCTCCCAGATCCCGGCGTCGGGTTCACGCCACTGCTTGAGCGCGGCGTTGACCTGGTTGCCAAGGATCGGCCAGATCCGGTTGTCCAGGTGATCGGCGGACTTGGAGTGCAGGTACACCGAGTCCAGCAACGCGCCCCAGACGTCGTGCTGGCGCTGGGCGTAGGCGGCATTGCCGATCCGTACCGGCCGGGAGTTGGCGTAGCCGGGCAGGTGGTCGAGCTCGTGCTCCTCCAGATCCCGCTCACCACCGATGCCGTACATGATCTGCAGGTCGGCGTCCCGCTCGGCGAGGTCGGCGATGAAGGAGAAGAAGTCCAGCGCCTCCCAGTCGAAGCCCAGCGAGTACATCCCCCACAGCGCGAAGGTGGCATCCCTGATCCAGGTGTAGCGGTAGTCGTAGTTGCGCTCGCCGCCCAGGGTCTCGGGCAGCGAGGTGGTGGCGGCCGCTGCGATCGCACCGGTCGCGGCGTAGGTCAAGCCCTTGAGGGTGAGCGCGCTGCGCTGCAGGTAACTGCGCCACGGGTGGTCGGGAAAGGTGCCGCGAGCCAGCCAGTGCTGCCAGTGGTGGGCGGTCCACACCACCCTCGCGTAGGCATCGGCATAGTCCTCCGGCGGCGTCCGGCCGCCCCAGGACAGCGCCACGAACCGGACGTCGCCCTCCTTCAGCAGGGTCCGCCCACCGGCCTGGCCGCCTTCGAAGCCCAGCCGCATATCGGTCGTCAGCGTCAGCTCGACGTCACTGTTAGGGCAGCTGGTGCGGGCCTGGTGGTAGCCCTTCTCGGTATGTGCCCAGCGGACCGGGTTGCGCCCGTAGTTGAGCACCGGCTCGCACTCCATCACCGTCTGCACCTCGCCGGAGACGCACCGGATGGTGCGCAGCAGCACCCGCTCGGCGTCGTAGTCGGTGGGCATCCGCCGGTAGTCCTTCGCCACCTCGGTCTCGTAGCGCCACGGGCCGATCACCAGCAGGTCCCGAACGATGATCCAGCCGGTCGCCGTTCCCCAGCTGGTCTCCAGGATCATGGTTCCGGGCAGGTAGCGGCGGGCCGCCGGCACCGTCGCATCGGCCGGCGCGATCCGGAACGAGCCGGCATGCCGGCCCAGGATCGAGCCGAAGATGCTGGCCGAGTCCAGCCGGGGCAGGCACATCCAGTCCACCGAGCCGCCGGGGGAGACCAGCGCGGTGGTCTCGCCGTCGCTGAGAAAGCCGTAGTCCCCGATCGGCACCGTGCGGACGTCGTGGTGGCTGGAGCTGGGAGAGATCTTCAATGTCATGCCGGTACCTGCCCAGGTGTCGTGATCTATCGTCCTCGACTGATTGTGCTCGCCGCCGCGCCGCCGCGCCGCTCCGCCCCGGCAGCGATTGCGCGTAAGTTGGCCGATATCCGCCAGCTCGGGGGCCTGACGACGTCGTAGCGTGAAGGGCTGGTACACCTTCGACCCCCTTTCTCTACGACTACCCATAGGACGGTCTGTGTCACGGCGTGGCTGGCTGCTGTTCGCGGCGTTGTCCCTGATCTGGGGTTTGCCTTACCTGTTCGTTCGGATAGCCGTGGAGTACGTGACACCGGGCACGCTGGTCTTCCTCCGGACCGCCGGGGCCACCGTGGTGCTGCTGCCGCTGGCCCTGGCGCGTGGCCAGGTGGCCGCGGTGCTGGTCCGCTGGCGGGCGTTGGTGCTCTTCGCGGCGATCGAGGTGATGCTTCCGTGGCTGCTGATCTCCGACGCCGAGCGGCAGCTGTCCAGCTCGCTGGCCGGGCTGCTGGTGGCATCGGTGCCACTGATCGGCGCGCTGGTGGCCAGGTTCAGCGCCCACGCGGACCGGGTCAGCGGCAGCCAGCTGGCCGGCCTGCTGCTCGGCGTGGCCGGCGTCGCGGCGCTGGTCGGGCTGGACTTCGGGGGGCTCCACCTGTTCGCCGTCCTCGAGATGGCGGCGGCCAGCATCTGCTACGCGACCGGGCCGATCATCCTGACCCGGTCGCTGGCTGACCTGCCGGGCCCCGGAGTGATCGCCGCGTCGATGGCGGTCAGCTCGGTGTGTTACCTGCCGTTCCTGATCCTGCAGCCACCGCGGCACCTGCCGGCCTCGGCGATCTCCAGCATCGTGGTGCTGTCGATGGTGTGCACGGCGCTGGCCTTCATCGTGTTCTTCAAGTTGATCGCGGTGATCGGGCCCACCCGCTCCACCGTGATCACCTATGTGAATCCGGCCGTCGCGGTCGCGCTCGGCGTGCTGGTGCTGGGTGAGGATGTCACCGCCGGCATGCTGGTCGGCTTCCCGCTGATCCTGGCCGGCTCCATCCTCGCCGCCCGCAAGGTCCGCACCGTGGCCCAGAACCGGAGCGAGGCGATCAGCCCGGTGCCGGCTGCCTGAACCGAGGTGCGGGTCAGTCGCCGCGGGTCAGTCGATGACGACGACGCCGCGGGCGGTGGTGAAGTGCACCGCCACGATGCCGGTCTCGCCGTCGTTGTCCTCCACCGGCAGCCAGCGCACCTTGAGGTCGTCCAGGGACCTGGTCGCGCGGTCGCCGAGGAAGCCGACCACGGTGGACCGGTCCCCGGCGATGTCGAGCAGTTCGAGGTTCACCGTGCCGCCGGCCGCGGCCGGGTGCTCGGCCCGGTCGGAGTCCCAGTGGATGAACCAGGGCAGCTGCGGGTCGCTGGCGCTGTCCAGGACGCCGATCTGGCGCCACCGCAGGTCATAGCCGTCCGGACGCCTGCGGTGCCCGGGAGCAGCCCGGCGGCCCAGCCGCTGCTCGATGGCGGGCAGGTCCGCCACCGCTACCACCCAGCTGAACCAGCCGCCGCCGGCCAGCTTGCGTGCCTTGACCGCCCGGCCGAACGGCGCGGCCTCCACCGCCGGATGGTCCAGCGCCTCGACCACCTCCAGGTAGATGCCGCCGGACAGCGGCAGCACGAAGTTCCGGGTACCGAAGCGGGGGTGTATCCCGCCGTCGGTGAATCCGGCACCGAGCTGGGAACCCAGCCGCTGCACGCACGAGGCGAGGCCTTCCGGGCCTGCCGCGTAGGAGAGGTGGTCCAATCGCATGCCGTCGATAGTGGCTGAGCCGCAAAAGCCGGCGGGCACCGGGGTGCGCCGAGCCGTGAGTGCTATCTACTGCTATGCGCGCGCTGCGCGCGGGCCGATCCGGTGGAGCCGGCCGGCCCGGCCGCGGTGGCGGTGATCAGGTCCAGGGCGCTGCCGTGCGGTGTCCGGCGCTCGACGAGGTCACTGCCACCGGCCGCCGCCCAGGCAGCCGCGATGTCGGCGATCGTCCGGACTTGCTGACCCGCGGCACGGCGTTCCAGCAGCGCGGCCGTGAGCCGGCCCTTGGCCAGCTTGGACGCGAACGAGATCACCCCGAGACTTCCGTCCGGTCGCGGTGAGAGCACCCGGACGCTGACCAGCCGGCCGGCCCGCGGCCCGCGATCGCCGGGCTGCCACATGGCGGCGTAGTCGCCCGAGCGCAGGTCGATCAGCGGGCCGCGGTCCAGCAGGGCCGGCATCAAGGCCTCCAGCCGTGACCGCCAGAACGTCGCCAGCACGCCCACGCCGGGCAGCCACGCCTTGGCCGGAACCCGGTAGGCAGGCACCGGGTCGCCGCCCCGCAGCACCCCGAACAGGCCCGAGAAGATCAGCACCTCGCGGTTGGCCACCGCCCGGGCAGCGTCGCTGAGCGGCTGGAGGAACAGGCCGTCGTAGACGATGCCGGCGTAGCGGTCCAGCGCGGGCATCGTCGGGGCGGTCCGGACCCGCCGGTTGTCGGCCAGGGCATCGGCTGCGACGGAGTCCGGCAGCAGCAGCGACCGGGCCGCATCGGGTCCGGCCAGCAGCTCGTCCAGGGCCCGCAGGACCTTCTCCCGGCTGTCCTCGATCGGCTGCCGGCGCTGCCGGCGGGCCAGCGGCAGGCCACCGCCACCGGGGTTCTTGGCCTCGCTGGGCGGGAGCAGGATGCGCACCCCACAGACGCTAGCGGCTGCCGGTGGGCTCAGCGGGTCAGCGGGGAGCGGGCGGATCAGCGGGAA
>DASZEI010000382.1:0-4356 GCA_035940975.1 Jatrophihabitans sp.
CCGCGCCGCAGGCGCTGCTGATCACCGACGGTTACGGCATCGTGCTGGACCTGAACCGGGCCGCCGCTGCGCTGCTGGCGGGCTCCGACGGAGCTGCCGGCTCGGGCGAGCGGCGACCGATCACGTCGCTGTTCCAGGCCGCGGACCGCCGCGCCATCCGCACCATGATCACCGGCGCCCGGACCGAGGGGCAGCCGCAGCAGGTCGAGGCGGAGCTGGCCGGTGACGGGGCCGGCGTCCGCCTGTCGGTGCGGGTGCAGGCCTTCCAGCATCCGCTGACCGATCAGTACCTGCTGCGCTGGGAACTCACCCCTCCCGCGCGGGTGCTGGCGGTCGTCACGCCGCTGCCCGGCCGGTCGGCGAGTGCCGATCAGGGTGCCGCCGAGCTGTTCGCCGGCGACGACGAGACCATGGCCATGTTCCGCGCTTTCGACTGGTCGGCCAGCTCGCTGGGACCGGTACCTCGGTGGCCCTCGGAGCTGCGGGCGGCGGTGCGCACCGTGCTCGCCTCCAAGGTTGCGATGCTGATCTGGTGGGGCCCCGATCTGATCCAGCTCTACAACCACGCGTACCGCTCGCTGCTCGGCGACAAGCACCCGGCCGCCATCGGCCAGCCGGCCGCCGAATGCTGGGCCGAGATCTGGCCGGTGGTGGGTCCCCGGGTGGCGAGCGTGCTGGCCGGAGAGGGCGCCAGCTACTTCGAGAACGAGTTGCTGTTCATGGAGCGGAGCGGTTACCAGGAGGAAACCTACTGGACCTACTCCTACTCGCCGATCACCGGCGATTCCGGCCAGGTACTCGGCGTCTTCGTCGCCACCACCGAGGTCACCCACCGGCAGGTGACCACCAGGCGGATGCAGACGATCCGCGAACTGGGCGCGCTGTCGGTGACCGGGACCGGCAGCATCGGCAATGTCTGCGAGCAGGCGTTGCAGGTGCTGGCGGGCAACCGGGGAAGCATTCCGTTCGCCGCCGTCTATGCCGTTGCCGAGGACGGCCAGGTTCGGCTGCAGGCCTCTTACGGGCTGTCGGCCGCCGGAGCCGAGCTGCCGGCCGTGATACCGGACGGGTCCTCGGTGCTCGGCAGCGTGCTGAGCACCGGCACCACCGAGCTCACCGATCCGGACAGCTTCGCGCCCGGCGTGGTGCTGCTGCCCTCGCCGTTGGGACCCGCCACCCCCCGGACCGTCCGGTTGCAACCGGTCTGGCTGAGCGGGCGTCCCCAGCCGCATGCGGTGCTGGCGGTCGGGTGCAACCCCTACCGGGCCCTGGACGAGTCCTACCTGCGGTTCCTGGACCTGGCGGCACGCCAGCTCGGGATCGCCCTCAGCGACGCCGCCGCCTACGACGCCGAGCATCGGCGCGCCGAGGCGTATGCCCAACTGGACCAAGCCAAAACTCGATTCTTCGAGAACATCAGCCACGAGTTCCGGACGCCGCTCACACTGATGATGGCGCCGATCGACGCCCTGCTCGACGATCCGCAGGTCAGCCTGCCGACCGATCGCCGAGCCGATGTGGCCTCGGCGCGGCGGGCGGTGCTGCGGCTGAGCCGGCTGGTCGACACGCTGCTCGAGTTCGCCCGGGCCGAGGCCGACGAGTTGCACGTCGAGCTCGAACTGACCGACCTGGGCCGGCTGAGCACCGACGTGGCCGGCATGTTCGGCTCGGTGGTCGAGGAAGCCGGCCTGCGGCTGGTGGTGGACACCGCCGCGGTGACCGAACCGATCGCGGTCGATCCCGAGATGGTCACCAAGATCCTGCTCAACCTGCTGTCCAACGCGGTGAAGTTCACCCGGCAGGGCACCATCTCGCTCCGGCTGGCCGAGGGCGGTGACGAGGTCCGGCTGATCGTGTCCGACACCGGCCTGGGAATTTCGGCCGAGGAGCTGCCGCGGGTGTTCGAGCGGTTTCACCAGGTGCCTGTTCCGGGTGCCCGCAGCCGGGAGGGAGCCGGCATCGGCCTGTCCCTGGTGAGCGACCTGGCCCGCGCGCACGGCGGTGAGGTGAGCGTGCGCAGCGAGCTCGGCAGCGGCAGCGAGTTCACCGTCCGGCTGCCCCGGGCCACCCTCGGCCCGCACCGGCAGCCGGTGACCGGCGCCAGCCCCACCATCGCGCCGGCCTTCATCGCCGAGGCGCACACCTGGGCGGCCACCCAGAGCGCTCCGGCTCCCACTGAACCGGCCAGGCAGCCCGAACCGTCCGATCCCGCGCTGCCGGCGGCCGGAAGGATCCTGCTGGTCGAGGACAACGTCGACATGCGCGACTACCTCAGCCGGTTGTTGCGCGCCGACGGCTGGCAGGTCGAGTCGGCCGGCTCGGTGGACGAGGCGCTGGCGACCGACGCGGTGCCGGATCTGGTGCTCTCCGATGTGATGCTGCCCGATCGCAGCGGCGTGGAGCTGATCAGGCTGATGCGCGCCGATCCGATCCTGATGCGGATCCCGGCGATCCTGTTGACCGCGCGGGCCGGCGCCGAGTCGGCATCCGAGGGGCTGCGGGCCGGCGCTGACGACTACATTGTCAAGCCGTTCGCGGCCAACGAGCTGCTGGCCCGGGTCCGTACCCATTACGAGCTGGCCAAACTGCGCGAGTACGCGCTCAGCCGGGCCGAGAACAGGGCGGCCAACCTGGAGCGGGCGCTGGCCAGCAACCGGCAGATCGGGGCCGCGATGGGCATCCTGATGGCCCGGCTGAAGCTGACCGACGAGCAGGCTTTCGACTTACTGCGCAAGACGAGTCAGAACCGGCACCGCAAGCTGCGCGACATCGCCGAAGAGGTGACGATGACCGGCGAGCTTCCCCAGCTGCCGGCCTGAGCCCACGTCTCAGACGGCCGGTTCCGGCCCGGTGAACCGCTCCTGCGTTTCAATCGCGGAGTAACTGCTGCTACCTGTGAAACCCATCGGATTCGGCTGTCGTCCGCCGCGGACCCTTCGGCTGACCTGCTGGTCGGGCACTCGACAACTTATGCACCTGTCCAGGAGTGGCAACCCGCCCGGCTGTGCCGTACCGTCTAATCCAGAATTGGGTCGGCCCAGCAGGTGGTATCGCCAGTTCAGCTCGATTCCACCGCGGAGCGCCCCCATGACCTCAACCATTCCTGCTTCGACCACCCGTAAGAAGGCGCCCAGCCGCAAGTCGGCCGGTTCTGCCGCCCCGTCCGTCACCGCTGCGGCCAGCAGCCACACCTCCGCCGAAGCCGTGGAGCACGCGATCCGGGTCAGGCTCGACGACCTCAAGGCCCAGTGCGCCGAGGCCCTGGCCCAGTACAGCCCGCCCGGCTCGTGCGGCGACGCCGCTGACCGGTGCGCCAATGTCGAGTTGGCGATCACCATCGAGGACCTGCAGGCTCGCATCACCGAACTGGAACTGATGCTGCAGGCGCCCAAGACCGTGCGCCAGCCTCGGCGGACCAGCCGCAAGAGCAAGCCGGCCGGCACGATCGAGGTGGGCAGCCGGGTGGAGGTCAGCTTCGACGGCGGCCGCAGCTGCGAGACGTTCGTGGTGCTGCCGCACGAACTCGCCTTCGGCGACGACGAGGTCGTCACGCCCAACAGCCCGCTCGGCCAGGCGCTGCAGGGCGCCGTTCCCGGTGACCGGATCAGCTACCGGGCCGCCAACCGCACCACCATCACCGTCGACATCGTCTCCGTCGACGGCCAGGAGTTCACCGCGGAGCCGGCCAAGTCGGCCTGAGCCGGCATCGCCCGGCTGGTCAGCGTGGCCAGCCGGGCTCGCGCCGCGAGTTGATCACCAGGTTCTGCACGAAGCTGTCCGGTGGCAGCGTCAGCATGAATTCCACCGCGCTGGCAACGGTGTCCGGATCCATCATGACCTCTTCGGGCAGCTGCCACTGATCCATCATCGGGGTGTTCATCGCGCTGGGCATCAAGCCGTGGATCCGGGCCGGCCAGCGGTACTCGTGAGCCTCGCGCTGCATGATCTTGGTGAGCATCGCCAGCGCGGCCTTCGAGCTGTTGTATGCGGCCGCGTCGGCGCCGACCGTGATCGCCGAGATCGAGATGACATTCACGACGTCAGCGGGATAGCTGCGCTCGCCGGTGCCCAGGGTCTTGAGGAACTGCCTGGTGGTGTAGAGCGGCCCGGACTGGTTCACCGCCACCACGTCCTGCCATTGCCGGTCGGTGATGTCGAGGATGCCGGCGCCCCGGTCGGTGCCGGCATTGTTGATCAGGGCATCGAAGCGCTCGCCGAACCGGGCCGCGGTGGCCGCTATCGCCTCGGCGACGCTGCCCGGATCGGTGACGTCCAGCCGCAGGAACGAGGCGCTGCCGCCGGCCTCGGATACCAGCCGGACGGTTTCTTCCGCACCGCCGAGGTCGACGTCGGCAA
>DASZEI010000383.1:0-12524 GCA_035940975.1 Jatrophihabitans sp.
CCTCAAGCTCAATCGCACTCAGCCCGGTCATTCCAGGATTCGTCCTTGCTACTCGCCGATGTAGTGCATGACGTGCTTGACCCTGGTGTAGTCATGCAGACCGAACACCGAGAGGTCCTTGCCGTACCCGGAGTGCTTGAAGCCGCCGTGCGGCATCTCGGCGACCAGCGGGATGTGGGTGTTGACCCAGACGCAGCCGAAGTCCAGCCGGCGCGAGACCCGCATCGCCCGGCCGTGGTCACGGGTCCACACCGAGGACGCCAGTCCGTACTCGACGCCGTTGGCCCACCGGATCGCCTCGTCCTCGTCGGTGAAGGACTGCACCGTGATGACCGGGCCGAAGATCTCGGTCTGGATCTGCTCGTCGTCCTGGCGCAGCCCCGACAGCACCGTCGGGGAGTAGAAGAAGCCGGCGTCACCCTGCTGGCGCCCCCCGGTCAGCACCGTGGCGTGTTCGGGCAGCCGGTCCACCAGGCCGGAGACGTGGCGCAGCTGGTTGGCATTGTTGAGCGGGCCGTAGAGCACGTCGTCGTCATCGGCGGCGCCGGTCCTGGTGGAGTTGGCCTGCTCGGCCAGCGCCGCGGCGAACTCCTCGGCGAAGCCGGCCCGGGCCAGCACCCGGGTCGCGGCGGTGCAGTCCTGCCCGGCGTTGAAGTACCCGGCCACCGCGATCGCCTCGGCGGCAGCCGCGACGTCGACGTCGTCGAAGACCACCACCGGTGCCTTGCCGCCCAGTTCCAGGTGCACCCGCTTGAGGTCCTTGGCCGCGGTCTCGGCCACCTGCATGCCGGCCCGGGCGGAGCCCGTGATCGAGACCATCGCCGGCGTCGGGTGCGCGACCAGCGCCCGGCCGGTGTCGCGGTCGCCGCACACGACGTTGAACACCCCGGGCGGGAAGAACTCGGCGGCGATCTCGGCCAGCAGCACCGTCGAGGCCGGCGTGGTGTCCGAGGGCTTGAGCACCACGGTGTTGCCGGCAGCCAGCGCCGGGGCGAACTTCCAGACCGCCATCATCATCGGGTAGTTCCAGGGCGTCACCTGCCCGCAGACGCCGACCGGTTCGCGCCGGACGTAGGAGGTATGGCCGGCCATGTACTCCCCGGCCGACCGGCCCTCCAGTACCCGGGCGGCGCCGGCGAAGAACCGCAGCTGGTCCACCATCGGCGGCATCTCCTCGCTGCGGGTCAGCCCGATCGGCTTGCCGGTGTTCTCGGACTCGACCGCGATGATCTCCTCGGCCCGCGACTCGACCGCGTCCGCGAACTTGAGCAGCGCCTGCTGCCGCTCGCTCGGGGTGGTGTCGCGCCAGGTCTCGAAGGCGGCCGCGGCCGCCTGGTACGCCCGGTCGACGTCCTCGGACCCGGACAGCGGTGAGCTGAGGTAGACCTGCCCGGTCGCGGGATTGGTCACGTCCAGGGTGCGCCCATCGGCGGCCGGGACCTGCTCTCCGTTGATGAAGTTGGCTAGCGAGCGCGTCATTGCGTACCTTTCGGTGCTCTGCGGCGGTGTGAACGACGATTTCGGTACCTGTTCTACCTTTCCACGACGACGACGCCAAGGGGTGACGCGGGTCATCAGCGGCGGCGCGGACGGGCGCGCTTTAGGGTGCAGCCGGGTCCCACCGATACACTTTTGTGGCGACCTCGGCACCAGGAAAGTTCTCAGACCGCTCAGGATCGGATATTCAACGCATGCCTACCGACTCACGTGCCAGCACCTTCGACTTCGATGTCGTAGTCGTCGGCGGTGGTGGCCACGTCGGCCTGCCGCTCGCCATCGCCTTCGCCGACCGCGGACTGCGGGTCGGCATCTACGACCTGAACGAGCTGGCCGTCAAGACCATCCTGTCCGGTGAGCTGCCCTTCCGCGAGGACGGCGCCACCGAGGTCCTGCAGCGGGTGCTGGAGGCCGGCCGGCTGGAGGCCACCGTCGACCCGAGCGTGGTCAGCCGCGGCGAGCACATCGTGGTGGTGATCGGCACGCCGGTGGACGAGCACCTCAATCCCGACCCGCACGCGGTGCCCCGAGCGCTGGCCGAGTGCAAGCAGCACTTCCGGCAGGGCCAGTTGCTGGTGCTGCGCAGCACCGTCTACCCGGGCGTCACCCAGCGGGTGGAGAAGTTGCTGGCCGCCGAGGGCATCGACGTGGACGTGGCCTTCTGCCCCGAGCGCATCGCCGAGGGCAAGGCGATGGAGGAGCTGTTCTCGCTGCCGCAGATCGTCTCGGCCCGCTCGGCGCCGGTGCTGGCCCGGGCCGGTGCGCTGTTCTCCCACCTGACCGACAGCATCGTCGAGCTCAGCCCGGAAGAGGCGGAACTCGCCAAGCTGTTCACCAATACCTGGCGCTACATCAAGTTCGCCGCCGCCAACCAGTTCTACGTGATGGCCAACGACCAGGGCTTGGACTTCGACCGGATCCGCAGCGCGCTGGCGCACGACTACCCGCGGGCCGCCGACATGCCCGGCGCCGGCTTCGCCGCCGGGCCCTGCCTGTTCAAGGACACCATGCAGCTGGCGGCGTTCACCGACAACTCCTTCATCCTCGGCCACTCGGCCATGCTGGTGAACGAGGGACTGCCGCTCTACCTGGTCTCGCGGCTGGAGGCCAAGTACGACCTGGCGAACCTGCGGGTCGGCATCCTGGGCATGGCGTTCAAGGGCGAGAGCGACGACATCCGATCGAGCTTGTCCTACAAATTGAAGCGGATTCTCGAATTCCGGGCCAAGCAGGTGCTGTGCACCGACCCGTACGTGAGCGTCGATGCCAACCTGGAGTCGCTGGAGTACGTGCTGGCCAACGTGGACCTGCTGATCATCGCGGCGCCGCACAAGCAGTACCGGGACCTCGACACCACCGTGCCGGTGGCGGACGTCTGGAACCTGCTCGGACAGGGCACGGTCGTATGAGCGCTCCGGCGAAGAGCAGGCAGACATGAGCTTGGCCATCTCGGTCGTCATCCCCGCCTACAACGAGGGCGAGGCGATCATCCCGGTGCTGGACCGGATCTTCGACGCGGTCGAGTCCGAGTGCGAGATCCTGGTCGTCGTCGATTACGAAGAAGACACCACGGTGCCGGTGCTGCGCGACTACAGCAAGCGTGAACCGCGGCTGCACACCCTGATCAACAGCTATGGCCGCGGACCTGCCAATGCGATCCGGTACGGCATCGACCAGGTCAAGAACCCGGTCGTGGTGGTCACCATGGCCGACGGCAGCGACGACCCGCGCCAGATCGATGCACTGGCCCGGCTGGTGGACCGCGGCGTGGTGGTCGCCGCCGCTTCGCGGTACTCCGCCGGTGGCCAGCAGGTCGGCGGCCCGCTGTTCAAGTCGATGCTGTCCAGGACCGCCGGTCGCTCGCTCGGCGCCTTCGGCCGGGTCGGCACCCGGGACGCCACCAACAGCTTCAAGGCCTTCTCCACCGAGTTCGTCCGCGAGGTCGGCATCGACAGCCGCAGCGGTTTCGAGATCGGCCTGGAGCTGACCGCCAAGGCCCGCCGGCTGCGGCGTCCGGTCGCCGAGGTGCCCACCATCTGGCTGGACCGCACGATAGGCGAGTCGAACTTCAAGCTCGCCGCCTGGATCCCCCGATACCTGCGGTGGTACCGGTTCGCCTTCGGCCCGCCGCTGACCAAGGAGCAGGTGGCCCGCGCCGCCGCGGCCATCGCCCAGCAGAACAACAAACCGATCAAGGGAAAGCAGAACTCGTGAGCGCCAACTCATTGGAAGCACAGCAGCAGCAGGCAGCACGGCAGAAGGTCATGGTGTCCGGCTCGGCCGGGTTCATCGGTGGTTACGTGGTCGAAGAGCTACTCCGCCGTGGCTACTCGGTGGTCGGTATCGACAACTACTCCAAGTACGGCCCGGTCGTGAAGTCCTACGACAACCACCCGGACTACCACTTCGTCGAAGGTGACGCCCGCGACGTCGAGCTGATGACCAAGCTGCTGTCCGACTGCGACCACTTCATCGCGGGCGCGGCCCTGATCGGCGGCATCTCCTACTTCCACGCCTACGCCTACGACCTGCTGGCGACCAACGAGCGGATCATGGCCTCCTCGTGTGACGCGGCGATCGCCGCCCACCAGAACGGCAAGCTCAAGAAGGTCACCTACCTGTCGTCCTCGATGGTGTTCGAGTCCACCGAGCACTGGCCGTCCAAGGAGGGCGACGAGCGCAAGATCCCGCCGCCGCTGTCGTCCTACGGCTTCCAGAAGCTGGCCGTGGAGTACTTCGCCAAGGCCGCCTGGGACCAGTACCAGCTGCCCTACACCGTGATCCGCCCGTTCAACTGCGTGGGCATCGGCGAGGGCCGCGCGCTCGGCGACGTCGAGATCGCCTCGGGCAACGTCAAGCTGGCGATGAGCCACGTGGTGCCCGACCTGGTGCAGAAGATCGTCAAGGGCCAGGACCCGCTGCACATCCTGGGCGAGGGCAACCAGATCAGGCACTACACCTACGGCGGCGACCTGGCCAAGGGCATCGTGGAGTGCATGTCGCAGGACGCCGCGCTGAACAACGACTTCAACATCTCCACCCCGGAGAGCACCAGCGTCCGGGAGCTGGCCGCGGTGATCTGGAAGAAGATCAAGGGCGACGTGCCGCTGAACCTGGTCTGCGACGAGGCCTACGAGTACGACGTGCAGAAGCGGGTTCCGGACGTGACCAAGGCCAAGGAGGTACTCGGTTTCGAGTGCACCACCAGCCTGGACGTGATGCTGGACGAGGTCATTCCGTGGGTCACCGAGGCCGTCGCCGACGGCCGGCTGTAACACCCGCCCATCCCCCGCCGTGCGGCCGACCAACACTCCGGGTCGGGTGAACCGTTCCACCGACCCCCAGCCGGCCGGTGAGCCGGTAGCTGCCGCGACCGCGCCGGCCGGGCCCGGCCGGCCGGGTGCGGCCAGACCTGACCAGCCGGGCAGGGTCAGCGCCGGTGCGTCGGTCGGCACCGAGGCGGCGGCCCGGCGGCGGCTGCGGCTGACCCCGCGTGGTGTCGAGCTGCTGGCGGCCCTCGGCGCCGTGCTGCTGGCCGCGGTGGTCAGCGGTTACCGGGTGTCGGTGGCGCACACCGCCCGCTATCCCGGGCACGCCGACCCGGCCTTCACCTACGGGGTCGCCCAGAGCATCGCCGCCGGCAAGGGTCCGAACATCGACTACGTCTGGCACTTCCTGGTACCGGGCACCCCGCTGCACCACTACGCCTTCGACTACTGGCTGCCGCTACCCTCGCGGCTGATGTCGCGGGTGCTGCACGGTGGTGGTGGCTTGCCGGCAGCGCTCGAACTGAACGTCGCCCTGATCGTGATGATGTGCGCCGGCAGCTACGCGCTGGCCCGGGCGCTGTCCGACGTGCCCTGGGTGCCGGCGGTCAGCGCGGCCGCGGCGCTGGTGCAGCCGGCGGTCTCGGCCTATGCCATGCAGGCCGAGAGCGCCGTCTATCTGGGGGCGTTCGCGCTGCCGGCGATGGCGGCCGCGGTCTATGCCCGCCGCTGGAGCTGGCTGTGGCCGGTGGCCGGCGCGTTCGCCGGCCTGGCCGCGATGTCGCGCAGCGAGGGGCTGCTGCTGTGCGTCGTGCTCGGGATCGCAGCCCTTGCCTGGCGCGAGCACGGCCGGACCTACCTGCGGGTCGGCCTGCTGCTGGCCGGTTACCTGGCGACCTCGGCCAGCTACCTGCTGAGCAACCTCTCGCACTTCGGCTCGCCGTTGCCGCCGGCCGCGACCGCCTTTCCGTTCATCAGTTCCTACGAGGACCTGTTCGCCCCGCACGTCCAGCGCACGCCGGCCGCGTTGCTGGGCGGTGGTCCGATCCGGTTCTTCGGGCTACGCGTCCGCCTGGTGGACGGGCAACTCGCGGCGGCCTTCACCGCGATGAGCCCCATCGTGTCGGTGCTGGTCCTGACGCTGATCGGCGTTGCGGTGTGGGGCAGGTACGCCCGGCGACCCGTACCGTTGGCGTCCACCCAGCGGATCGGGGCCAGGCCGGCGGCGATGACGATGCTGCGCTCGAACTGGCTGGTGTCGGTCGGCTTCCTGCTGGTGGTGTTCGTCTTCGACGCCCTGATCGTGCCGGCGGTCGCCGAAGGGGGCGCCATCGTCAAGGTGATGATCACCGGCGTGCCGATCCTGCTGGTGCTGGCGGTCGTCCAGCTGGGCCGGTTGCGGTTGCACCCGGTGCTCACGGCGCTCTGCTGCCTCGTCCTGGCCGGCTACCCGCTGACCTCGGTGGCCTTCAACTCCCGGGCCACCATCCGGCACAACAACGACATCGGCCGGGCCGCAGCCGGGTTGGCCACCCCGCTGCGCACCGAGGCCGGCTGCCTGGGCCGGCCGGTGGTGTTGATGACCCGCCAGCCGTGGGAGATCAACCAGGCCACCGGCGTCGCGACCGTCGCGCTGCCCACCGGATCGCTTGCCGAGATCCTGGAGGTGGCCCGGCAGTACGGGGTGACCGACATCGACAACCCGGCGATCCGGCTGGACGCCGCCACCATGGCCGGGGCGCTCGCCGCCGACGGCCCGTTCGCCCGGTCGGCGGCCTTCGGCAGCCGCAAGATCTACCGGATCCGGGCAGCCACCACCGGCGCGCGCTGCTGACCGGAGGAGCGTGCGAGCCGGCGCGCGAGCACGACCAGGCTGCGCAGCTCAGGCCTGCGTCGGGGTGACCACCATGAAAGCCTGCGCGCCCAGCACCCGCCAGGCCAGCGGCACCCGGAGGTAGAGCTTGACCAGCGCCGGCCCGTTCGGCAGCCGGCTCTTGGTGGTGTAGGGCAGGAACCGCGGGATGTTCTTGACCACGTCGAACCCGGTGGCCGAGAACGCCTCGACCAGGGCCCGGTCGTCGACCGGGGTGATGTGGTCGAAGAACTGCCAGTAGTCGCGCGCGCAGTAGCGGACGTTGGGCTGCAGCACCATCAGCCGGCCGCCCGGCCGCAGCACCCGGCGCACCTCGACCAGTGTCGCCAGGATCACCTCGCGGCTGACGTGCTCGAAGAAGTTGCTGACGAAGACCACGTCGATCGACTGCTCGCCGATGTCGACCAGGTCATCCGAGCGCAGCACGTGGGTCTCGACGCCGCTGGCCGCCCGAACCTTGACGTCGGGATTCAGGTCGACCGCGATCCGGCGTCCGGCCCGGATGTTGTTGATGAACTCGCAGTGCCCGGCGGCGAGGTCCAGCACCACCGCGTCCTCGGCCACCCACTTCTGGAAGTAGTGCTTGCACAGCACGTCCCAGGTCTCCTGGCGCTGCTCGGACTCCTTGTCGAACCGGTTCCGGTAGAGGGCTTTGAGCCCATTTGACTCGAGTTCCACAGGTAACGGCCGTCTTTCGGATCGGGGGCGCGGTCGGAGGATCACCGTTATGGCAACGATACCCGCGGGGGCGCCGTAACAGCCGCAGCGTGTAGCCTTGGGCCACCATGCGCGCGCTGCTCCTCCTTCGCGGCCGCGACGAGGCACTGGGACGCTAGGCGCAGCCGAGGCTGCGGACCACGTCCGGGTCGGCCCCCTCGTCGCGGGCGTAGTGCTGTGCCGGCTTCTTTCCTTTCCAGGTTTCCATGCCAGGCACACCTTCCCGCCGCTTCCAGGAGTCCTCCTCATGCATCCCTCTGTTCCCGCTGCCGGCCGCGTTCCCGCTGCCGGCCGCCCTAGCACCCAGCAGCCCAGCACCCAGCAGCCCACCAGCATGCCGGCGCACCGGTACCGGGCCTTCCCCGCCGTCGACCTGCCGGACCGGCAGTGGCCCTCGGCCACCATCACCCGGGCGCCCCGCTGGCTCTCGACCGACCTGCGCGATGGCAACCAGGCGCTGATCGACCCGATGAACACCGCTCGCAAGCGGGCCATGTTCGACCTGCTGGTGCGGCTGGGCTACAAGGAGATCGAGGTCGGCTTTCCGGCCGCCAGCCAGACCGACTTCGACTTCGTCCGCGAGCTCATCGACACCCACCGGGTACCCGACAACGTCACCATCTCGGTGCTGACCCAGGCCCGGGAGGAGCTGATCGAGCGGACCGTCCAGTCGCTGGTGGGCGCCCACCGGGCCACCGTGCACCTGTACAACGCCGCCGCGCCGGTGTTCCGCGAGGTGGTGTTCGGCTTTCCGGGCGACGGTCGCGAGCAGTGCACCGCGATCGCCGTGGACGGCACCCGGGCGGTGCTGAAGTACGCCGAGCAGTACCTGCTGTCCGGGGCCACTATCGGATCGGGCCCGACCGAGTTCGGCTACGAGTACTCCCCCGAGATCTTCATGGACACCGAACTGGACTACGCGCTGGAGATCTGCACCGCCGTGATGGACGTCTGGCAGCCCGAAGCGGGCCGCGAGATCGTGCTGAACCTGCCGTGCACGGTGGAGCGCTCCACTCCCAACGTCTACGCCGACCAGATCGAGTGGATGAGCCGGAACCTGCCGCACCGGGAGCACATCGCGCTGTCGGTGCACACCCACAACGACCGGGGCACCGCGGTGGCCGACGCGGAGCTGGCGATGCTGGCCGGCGCCGACCGGATCGAGGGTTGCCTGTTCGGCAACGGCGAACGCTCGGGAAACGTCGACCTGGTCACGCTCGGGCTCAACCTCTACAGCCAGGGCATCGATCCGGAGATCGACTTCTCCGACATCGACGAGATCCGCCGGACGGCGGAGTACTGCAACCGGATCGGGGTGCACGAGCGCCATCCGTACGCCGGCGATCTGGTCTACACCTCGTTCTCCGGCTCGCACCAGGACGCGATCAAGAAGGGCTTCGACGCCCTGGAGCGGGCCGCGGCCGCCGCCGGCAGGCCGGTGGCCGAGATGCCGTGGGCCGTTCCGTACCTGCCGATCGATCCCAAGGACGTCGGGCGCTCCTACGAGGCGGTGATCCGGGTCAACAGCCAGTCCGGCAAGGGCGGCGTGGCCTACATCATGAAGACCGAGCACTCCCTCGACCTGCCGCGGCGGCTGCAGATCGAGTTCAGCCAGGTCATCCAGCGGCTGGCCGACGGCGAGGGCGGCGAGGTCGACGCCGAGACGATGTGGTCCATCTTCGAGTCCGAATACCTCTTCGACGCCGACGCGGCCTTCTCGCTCACCTCGTTCTCCTCAGCCGATGAGGACGGCATGACCCGGGTGACCGCCCGGGTGCGGGCCTTCGGCAAGGACTACGACGTCGCCGGGGTGGGCAACGGGCCGATCAACGCGTTCTGCCAGGCGGTCTCGGAGCCGGACATGGGCCTCGGCGGTGTCGGCCTGCGGGTGCTGGACTACTCCGAGCACGCGCTGAGCACCGGCGGCGATGCCGAAGCGGCCGCCTACCTCGAGATCGAGGTGGGCGATCAGGTGCTCTGGGGCGTCGGCATCAGCGAATCCATCGTCGGCGCCTCGCTGCGCGCGGTGATGAGCGGGGTCAACCGGATCGCCCGCAGCCGCTATCGGCTCGGCTGACCCACTTCCGGCGCCAGCAGGGAGGCGGGTGAAGGATCTTCAGGAGCGGCGACCGCATGGCCTGGTCTCCGTTTGACCAAGACGGGATGTATGTCCATATTGAGGGTCAAAGTGACCTTCGATGAGGAGACACCCATGCCGCTGTCCCGTCCACTCCCCGCTGCACCACGCCGCCGGCGAAGCCAGCCTGTCACGGTTGCCCTAGCCAGCACCGGGCTGCTCGCCTGCGTGGTCGGCGCCGGTGCCGCGACGGCGGACGGGGCAGGGGCGGTGCCGACCGCCACCGTGGCGGCCGCGGCCGTGAACCCGAACGCCGCGAGCGCCGCGTTCCGAGCGATGAGCGAGGCCCAGCGGGTGGGTCAGCTGTTCATGGTGGGCACCCCGGCGACCAGCCTCAGCAGCCAGACCGTCACCGACATCCAGACCTATCACGTCGGCAACGTGATCCTGACCGGCCGCAGCACCGCCGGCGTCGCGGCGACCGCGGCCGTCAGCGCGTCGCTGCAGTCCAAGGCGAACGCCGCCTCGACGGCGGGCGTGCCGCTGTTCATCTCCACCGACCAGGAAGGCGGCCAGGTGCAGGTACTGCAGGGCACCGGGTTCTCCAGCATCCCGGCCGCGCTCACCCAGGGCGGCTATGCCACCAGCACGTTGCGGGCCGACGCCAAGGTCTGGGGCTCGCAGTTGAAGGCGGCCGGTGTCAACGTCAACCTCGCCCCGGTGCTGGACACCGTTCCGAGCGCCGCCTTCGCCCCGCAGAACAAGCCGATCGGCTACTACCAGCGCGAGTACGGCTATGACCCCACCACCGTGTCCACCAAGGGCATCGCGTTCGCGCAAGGGATGGCCGACGCCGGCGTCGATGCCACCGTGAAGCACTTTCCGGGCCTCGGCCGAGTCACCGCCAACCCCGACGTCAGTACCGGTGTGACCGACTCCCAGACCACCCGCACCGATCCCTACCTCACCCCGTTCGCCAACGCGGTGAACGCCGGCGCGCCGTTCCTGATGATGTCGACGGCCTATTACTCCAAGATCGACGCCGCGAACCCGGCGGCGTTCTCACCGACCATCGTGACCGGCATGGTGCGTGGCGACCTCGGCTTCAACGGCGTCATCATCAGCGACAGCCTCGGCGCGGCGCAGGTGCAGGCCTGGTCGCTCGGTGTTCGGGCGATCAATTTCTTCAACGCCGGCGGTGACATGGCGCTGATGAACGACCCGAGCATCCTGCCCGCGATGTACAACGCGGTGCTGCAGAAGGTGAACACCGACGCGACGTTCAAGTCCAAGGTCGACACCTCAGCGATGCGGGTACTGACCGCCAAGCAGAACCGGGGGCTGCTCTCGCAAGGCATGGACGTCTCCAGCGCTCAGGGCAACGTGGCCTGGCAGCGCCCGTACAACGACGGCGCGCGGTTCGCCTACGTCAAGGCCACCGAGGGCACCACCTACACCAACCCGTACTTCGCCCAGCAGTACAACGGCTCCTACAACATCGGCATGATCCGCGGCGCCTACCACTACGCCCACCCCGACAGCTCCACCGGCGCCGCGCAGGCCGACTACTTCCTCGCCCACGGCGGCGGCTGGTCCAGCGACGGCCGGACGATGCCACCCGCGCTGGTGCTGCAGCCCGGCACCAGCGCCACCTGCTACGGGATGTCGGCGGCCACGATGATCAGCTGGATCAAGGCCTTCTCAGACGACATGCACCTCAAGACGAGCAAGTACCCGATGATCTACACGACGTTCGGCTGGTGGACCACCTGCACCGCCAACTCCAGCGCGTTCGCCACCACCAACCCGTTCTGGCTGGCCAGTTACACCAGCACCCCGCCGGCCTCGATCCCAGCCGGCACCGCCACCTGGACCGTCTGGCAGAGCGCCTCGTCCGGGCTGTTCCCGGGCGGCCAGGACCAGTTCAACGGCAGCTACAACCAGCTGCTGGCCCTGGCCACCAACCCGGACTAGCTTGCCCCGTATCTGGCTGGTGAACTCGGGCGGCAGGCCGATGACCAGGTACCGCCTCACCCGGACCAGCCCGGCCTCGCCGCGAGCCAGACATGGGTCTGGGTCGGGGTTGGCGTCCGGGTGCCGGACTGCTCCGAGGACGCGCTGAGTTCCGGCGGTGACGCGGAGACCGCCGCCGCCCAAGATCAAGGTGCGCAGTGAGGTGCTCGGGGGGTGCGATCAGCGAATCGATCATGGAAGCGTCGCTACGCGGTTTGATGAGCGCAGTGGACGGCGCGTTGAGCACGTGCAGGTTCGGGCCCGCGCGCACGATCAGGAAGTCCTCGACCAGGCTGCGTCTGACCGCAACGCCTGGGCCCGGAATGCCGGACGGGCCGGCAGCAGGTCCTCGGCGGTGATGCCGGGCAAGCCAGCCAGACAGGCGGCAAACGCCGTTTGGACACCGCCCCGACCCTCGCGAATAGTCCATCCGACCACGCGTCGCCGCCGTGCGATAGCGTCACGCCAACCCCTAGAAAGAGGAGGGACAGATATGACCGAGGGACCAGCCCCGGCCGGTTCCGGAGTGCCGGAGACTGACAGCCCATACGAGATGTCGATAAGCCTGAATGTGTTGAATCACCTTGGGCTAAACCTCTACAGTAACCATCCCGCCGTTCTGTCGGAGGCCGTCGCCAACGCTTGGGACGCCGACGCGCACTCGGTCACCATCACACTGGACCTCGACAGCGAGACAGTCGTCGTCCATGACGACGGGTGCGGTATGACGCTTGAGGACATCAACAACCGCTTTCTGCGTGTCGGATATCAACGGCGTAACGACCCTGCCACCAGCGTGACCCCGTCCGGGCGGCAGGTCATGGGCCGCAAAGGCATCGGAAAGCTGTCGCTTTTCAGTATCGCGGGCAAGGTCAAGGTCGAGACCGCACGAGACGGGCAGAAGAACGCCTTGCTGATGGACCTTGAAGCCATCAAGGTGGCGATTTCCAACACCGATCCCTCCACTGCCGGCCCCTACAAGCCAAAGCCGCTCGACACCAGTGCCATCAACTTCTCCCACGGGACCCGCATCACCCTCACCGCCTTGAAACGGTCGATCACCCGAACTGAGAGCTTCCTC
>DASZEI010000384.1:0-2428 GCA_035940975.1 Jatrophihabitans sp.
GCCGGGCCGTAATGCACCTCGACCGGAGCCCGGTACCAGTGCCGATCGCCTTCCATCAACACCTTGTCGGTGCCGATCAACCCCACCGGGACGACCGGCGCGCCGGTCCGCAGGGCCAGCCGGGCAACCCCGGTGCGGAACTTATGCAACCGGCCGTCCGGTGACCGGGTGCCCTCGGGGTAGATGCCGAGCGCCTTGTTCTGACCGAGCAGTTCGACCCCGACGTCGATGGTGTTGGCGGCCGCCCGCGGATTGTCCCGGTCCACCGGGACGTGGCCGAACTCACGAAAGCTCCAGGCGGTGATCCGGCCGCGCAGGCCCGGAGCGTTGAAGTACTCCGCCTTGGCGAAGTACAGCACCTGGCGCCCGGCGGTGATCGGGGTGAACACCTCGTCCGCCGCGGACAGGTGGTTGGCGGCGATGATGGCGGGGCCGGTGCGCGGCACGAACTGCTGACCGGTGGTCTGCGGCTTGAAGTAGGCGCGTAGCAGTGGCGAGACCAGGAGCTCGGCGGCGCGGTACAGCACCCCGCGAACCTACCGCCTCGGCCGGCGCTGCCCGCCGCGCCCTCCCGCTCGGGCGAGCAAGGCCGGAAAGCGTCCCGAACCACCCGAGCCGACACCCCGGCAGGCAAGGATGAGAGCAACGCCACGGCGACACGCGCTGCCCGGCCCGACCCCGGCTGTGATCGGCACCGGAAATACGTCATACTTGTCTTGTGAAATTCGCAGGCTCCGTTACCGCCGACTCGCCGGTGCTCGCACCGACCGCCGCCGCGGTCTCCGATGCTGCCCGCGACACGACCGATAATGCCCGCGACACCACCGATAATGCCCGCGATATCACCGACGCGGCCCGCGACACCAGCTCCCACGATGCGGCAGCCGGCTCTGCCGAGGGACGTACCCGCGACGCGGTCACCCGGCTGGTGCAGGAGTCCGGCCCGCTGACCGCCGCGGCGCTCGCCGAGCGGTTGCGGCTGTCGGCCGCGGCCGTCCGCCGGCACCTGGACGCGCTGGTGGCCGACGGGATCTTCGTCGAGGTGCAGCCGCGCAGTTCCAGCCTGCGACCCCGCGGGCGCGGGCGGCCGGCCCGGGCCTACGCCCTCACCGACGCCGGCCGGGCCAGCTTCGGGCACGCCTACGACGACCTGGCCTCCACGGCGCTGCGCTACCTGCGCGACACCGGCGGCGAGGCGGCGGTGGTGGCCTTCGCCGAGCACCGGGCCAGCACCCTGATCAGCCGGATCGGCACCCAGGTCAGCGGGCCGGAGTTCGCCGCAGCGGGGCCGCGCGACAAGGCCGGCCTGGTCGCCGCGGCGCTGACCGCCGAGGGCTACGCCGCCAGGGTCGCCCCGGCGGGCAACGCCGGGCAGGGCAGCCAGATCTGCCAGCACCACTGCCCGGTCGCGCACGTGGCGGCCGAGTTCCCGCAGCTGTGCGAGGCCGAGACCCGGGCGCTGGCGACGGTGCTGGGCACCCACGTCCAGCGGCTGGCCACTATCGCCCACGGCGACGGCGTCTGCACCACCCATGTCGCACCTGCCGGCCCGTTGCCGGCCGGCGGCAACCGAGCACGTACCGAAGCACGCACGGAAGTACCGACCAAGCGCAGGACCACAGAAGCAGTTGTCCCTACCCGGGAGGCACATACATGACCACAGCAGCTGAGCGCGTTCTCGCCCAGGGCGAGCAGATCGAGGCGCTGTCGACATACAAGTTCGGCTGGTCGGACACCGACGTGGCCGGCTCCACCGCCCGGCGAGGCCTGAACGAGGACGTCGTGCGCAACATCTCGGCGCTGAAGAACGAGCCGGCCTGGATGCTGGAGCGCCGGCTCAAGGCGCTGGAGATCTTCCGCAAGAAGCCGATGCCGAACTGGGGTTCGGACCTGTCGGGCATCGACTTCGACAACATCAAGTACTTCGTGCGCTCCACCGAGAAGCAGGCCGCCACCTGGGATGACCTGCCTACCGAGATCAAGAACACCTACGACAAGCTCGGCATCCCCGAGGCCGAGAAGCAGCGGCTGGTCTCCGGGGTCGCCGCGCAGTACGAGTCCGAGGTCGTCTACCACAAGATCCGCGAGGACCTGGAGGACCAGGGCGTGCTGTTCCTGGACACCGACACCGCGCTGCGCGAGCACGAGGAGCTGTTCAAGGAGTACTTCGGCACCGTCATCCCGGTCGGCGACAACAAGTTCGCCGCGCTCAACACCTCGGTGTGGTCCGGCGGCTCGTTCATCTACGTCCCCAAGGGCGTGCACGTCGACATCCCGCTGCAGGCGTACTTCCGCATCAACACCGAGAACATGGGCCAGTTCGAGCGGACGCTGATCATCGCCGACGAGGGCTCCTACGTGCACTACGTCGAGGGTTGCCACATCGGCGGCTCGATGGTGCGCGTGCGCGACGGCGAGAAGTCGATCG
>DASZEI010000385.1:0-6282 GCA_035940975.1 Jatrophihabitans sp.
CGAACAGGTTCGTGCGGGCATTAGCGTGAGCCATAGAGGACCTCCTCGGAGCGATGCGAGACACATCCACTCCGTCAGGAGGTCCTCCCACTTTCAACCAGGCGCGCCGTCAACAACCTCTCGGGTCACGACAGCTAGCGCCCGGCGGAGCAGCTGCCTCGGCTGTGCCCGGGTGACGGTGGCGGATCGGGTGGACCACTACCGAAATGCAGTAATCGCACATTCGCGCCGGTAACCCCCATCTATGCTGCGATAACAGTGGCGTGACGGCGCCGCGTGACCACCGGGGGAACACCATGCGGATGCCGAAGTTGCTAGCTGTCCTCGTCACGAGCTGCGTTCTCGCCGCTCTGACGCCGCTCGGCACGGCACAGGCCGCGTCCGGGCCGACCATCGACCCCGCCAGCCTGGTCAACGGTGGCCGGCCGTGTTCGGCGACCACTCCACCGCAGATCCTGGGCTTCGCGGCCGGCATCCTGCAGGCCGTCGGGTACGACGACACCTACTCCTCCTCAGGTTTCGACTACACCTTCTCGATCTGGCCGCTGACCGATCCGGCCGCCGCGTGGAGCGTGACTCGTGAGGGATACGACTCGGGCAGGTTGGTCAGCGTCCAGGTCCCCGACAGTGTGCTGGCCGACGACGGCAGCTACGCCTGGCAAGTGCAACTCGCAACGAGTAACGGAACCTCGCCCTGGTCGCAGGTCTGCACCTTCAGCTATGACCACACCGCGCCGGCCACGCCCACGATCAGCTCCGCCAACTACCCGCCGTACGGCGAGGGCTTGGCCCCGGTCGGCCAGTTCGCACAGTTCACCTTCGACGCCGGCGGCGACCTGGACACCGCCGGCTTCCAGTACGTGTGGGGTTACGATCTGCCCGCGTTCAGCTGCTCCTACAGCGGCCCGCTCGGGCAGCTGGAGTGCCAGGACGCCTTCTCCGAGCCCGGCACGGTGCGGGCCGCCAAGCCCGGCGGCGTCGCCTCGCTCGCGCTCAATCCGGTGACTGCCGGACCCCAGACCCTGACGGTAGCCGCTCTGGACGTCGTGGGTAACAGGTCACCAGCCGTGCAGTACCAGGTCTTCGTGCCCGACTCGGGGCCGACCGTCAGCCAGGCGAACAGCCATCCGATCTGCGGCAGCCTCGCCAAGGTCGTCTTCGCGCCGCACCCCGGACTCACCCCGGTCAGCTCGTACACCTACACCTTCGACCAGGGCCCGGCCGTCACCGTCCCGGCTGATGCCGACGGCACGGCCCACGTGTCGATCAAGGAGAACCAAGAGCCCGGAGTCCTCCAGGTCACCAGCATCGGCGCGAACGGATTCCGATCCAGCGCGGCCGTCACCTGGCTCAACGTGAACCCGCAAGTCTCCGTCTATTCCGACGTGTACACCAACTACGGCCAACCTGTCGGTGGCGTAGGCGTGAGCGGCAAGTTCACCTTCCAGCCGCCCTACTCCGACAGCGGGCCGCCGACCGCGTTCAGCTACCGCTTCCCGAACGGCGCGACGAGGACGGTTGCCGCCACAGACGAGTTCGGCAGCGCCACTGTGCGGTGGGCGCCGACCCGCGCCGGCCAGCAGACGCTGACGGTGCAGTCGATCAATGCGGACGGCTCACCAGGCACCTGCACGACCACCTACACCTTCACCGTCGCCCGTTAGGGCCCCAGGACGACGAACGGGCCCCGGCAGGCGACTGCCGGGGCCCGGTACGGGCTAGCGAGACGGGCCAGCCGGCTCAGCTGTCCAAGTTGTCGGCCACCGCCCGCAGCAGGGTGGCGACCTTGCGACCTTCGGCCCGGTCGGGATAGTGCCCGCGGCGCAACGAGTTGCCCACCTTGTCGAGCAGCTTGATCAGGTCCTCGACGATCGGCGTCATCTCCTCGGCCGGCCGCCGGGTGGCCTTGACCACCGACGGCATCGGCTCGAGCAACCGCACCTGCAGTGCCTGGTTGCCCTTGCGGCCCTGCACGATGCCGAACTCGACCCGTTGCCCGGGCTTGAGCTCGGGAACTCCGGCCGGGAGGGCGTCCTTGTGCACGAAGACGTCGGCGCCTTCGTCATCGGCAAGAAAGCCGAAGCCCTTCTCGGCGTCAAACCACTTCACCTTGCCGGACGGCATGACTGAACACCCCATTACTTCTGTCAAGACTGGAATAGCACTGCCGGTACCAGACTGCCAGTACCAGATTGCTCTAGGTACAAACGACTGACGCCCGCACGTCGTGCGGACGTCAAGGTCACAGGCTATCGCGCGCCCGGCGCCGGGCGCACCGGAGATACCCGATGCCGGCACTCAGCCGGCGGCCAGCCATCCGCGAGCCGACCGATGCACCGATTCGGGTAGTTCCGGAGCACTCAGCAGCTTCGGGGCCAGGCTCCGGTCTCCGGTCAGCGCCCGCAGCGTCTGTGCCAGGGTCAGCCCGTGCGGCGGCCGGTCCAGCACGATCACCTCGTCCCCGGCGGCGACCTCGCCCTCGGTGAGCACCCGCAGGTAGGCCCCGGGACGCCCGGCCCGGACGAACCGCTTGACCAGCCGGTCGACGTTCCAGTAGCTGGCGAAGGTGGAGCACGGTATCCGCGGCACCGCCACCTGCAGGATCGCCCCGCCGATCCGCCAGCGCTCGCCGATCACCGCGTTGGTGACCTCCACACCACGCAGCGTCAGGTTCTCGCCCAGCGAGCCGGGGCCCAGCGCGAAGCTCAGCTCGCCGGCCAGCTGCTGCTGCCACCACTCGGTGTCCTCGCTGGCGTAGGCGTACACCGCCTGGTCCGGGCCGCCGTGGTTGACGGTGTCGCAGATCGTGTCGCCGGCCAGCCCCAGCCTGCCCACCCGCACCGGCCCGTCCACCGGGCGCTTGTGGATACCGGTCCGGGTCGGTTTCTTGTCGGCCCCGGTTCCCGGCCGGACCACCGGCGTGTCGATCACCTGCGCGACGTTGACCGCCAGTACCCGTGAGTTCTCAGCTGCCACGGCGTACACCCTAGCCACGTGGCACACTGATCATTCGGCCTGTTGCCGGTCGGGCCCGTACCGGGGCGGGCTCCGGATCGCCGCGGGCCGGGCAGACCACAGGCAGCGCGAGCAACGCAGAGGGTGACGCAGATGGCAGGCATGACGCCGCACAACCAGCCGTACAACCAGCCCCAGCACACCTGGGACGATGCCTACCCCGAACACCCGGTGAACGAGCTGCTCTCGGACAAGGCCGGCTCGCAGAGCCCGTTCGGGGACGACCTGAGCTTCCCGGTCCCCGTCGAGGAGCTCTACTACAACCATCCCGGCCCCGAGAACCGGCCGCACCTGGCCGGCGACTGAGCCGCCGAGCCCGCTACCCCGAGTGACCGTACAACCGCAGGCTCTCGCGCGCTCCGGCGCGGCCCAGACCCTGACCGAGTGGCTGCGGAGCTGGACCGACGCGCAGCTGGTGACGCTGCTGCGCCGGCGTCCCGACCTGGCCCTGCCGGCACCGGTCGACGTCAGCATGCTGGCCAGCCGGGCCAGCGTCCGGACCTCGATCTCGCGAGCCCTGGACGGCCTGGACGCCTTCACCCTGCGCACCCTCGAGGTGGTGGTGAGCGCCGGCCCGGAAGCCTCGCTGAGCTCGGTGCAGGCGTGGTTCCGGCCCGAGTTCGCCGCCGACGTCGCGGCTGCCGTGGACCGGCTGGCGGAGTGGGCGCTGGTCTGGGGCGAGGTCGAGCGGCTGCGCCCGGTGGGCACCGTCCGGGAGGTGCTCGGGGCGTATCCGGCCGGGCTGGGGCGCAGCGCGGCCGACCTGTACGCAGGAGTCAACGACATCGCGCTGGCGCCGTTGCTGCGCCGGTTGGGGCTGCCGCCGGCGACCCAGCCCCGGTCCGGCAGCTCGGCCGCGGCGGCGATCACGGACCGGCTGCCGCAGCTGCTGGCCGACTGCTCCCCGGCGGAGCGCTCGATCCTGGACCGGCTGGCCGGCGGGCCGCCGATCGGCGCGTTGCGCAACGCCCTGGCCGGTCGCCAGCTGATCACCGAAGCCGACAACCCGGCTCGCAGCCTGCTCGAACGGGGCCTGCTGGTGCCGGTCGACAACCACACCGTCGAGCTGCCCCGCGAGATCGGACTGGCACTGCGCTCGCAGCCGGCCGGCGAGGTGCCGCCCCGGCCGCCCGAGATCGAGGTGCTCGAACGCGGCAGCGCGGTCATCGACGGCGGCGGCTGCAGCCAGGTGCTCGAAACCGTCCGGCTGGTCGAGGTGCTGCTGAGCGAGATCGCCGCCGACCCGCCCGGCTTGCTGCGCGCCGGTGGCCTGGGGGTGCGGGAGCTGCGCCGGCTCAGCCGGGCCCTGGACACCGGCGAGCCGGTCACGGCGCTGCTGGCCGAGGTGGCCTTCGAGGCCGGGCTGCTGTCGAATTCGACCACCGCCGACCCGGCCTACCTGCCTACCACCGAGTTCGACAGCTGGCTGCGGCGCAGCACGGCCGAGCGCTGGGTGCAGCTGGCGACCGCCTGGCTGTCGATGACCCGGCTGCCCGGCCTGGTCGGCGCCCGCGACGACCGCGACAAGACCATCGCGGCGCTGTCGGCCGACGTCGAACGGCACAGCGCCCCGGCGCTGCGGCTGCAGCTGCTCGGCCTGCTCGCCGAGCTGGCACCGGGGCAGGCTCCGGCCTCGGACGAGCAGGTGCTGGCGCGGCTCGGCTGGCAGGCGCCGCGACGGGCGTCGGCCAGCCGCCGGAGCGCGGCCGGCATGCTCGTCGAGGCGGCCACCCTGGGACTGACCGGCTACGGCGCGATCACCGGCTACACCCGGGCGCTGCTGCACGGGGCCGAGACCGGAGCGAGCCAGGCCGAGGCCAACGCCGTCCATGCCCTGACCGCGGCGCTGCCCGAGGCGGTCGAGGAGTTCCTGCTGCAGCCGGACCTGACGGCGGTGGTCCCCGGCCCGCCGGCGCCGGAGCTGCAGCGCGAGCTGAACCTGGTGGCCGACCTGGAGTCCACCGGCGGGGCCTCGGTGTACCGGATCTCCCCGGTGAGCCTGCGCCGGGCGCTGGATGCCGGGCGCACCGGATCTGACCTGCAGCAGTTCTTCACCAGCCGTTCCCGCACCCCGGTGCCGCAGGCGCTGCACTACCTGATCAACGACGTCGCCACCCAGCACGGCCGGCTGCGCACCGGTACCGCCACCAGCTACCTGCGCTGTGACGACGAGGCGCTGCTGAACCGGGTGCTGGCGGAGCCGGGGCTGGACTCCCTCGGCCTGGTCCGGATCGCCCCCACGGTCCTGATCTCCTCGGCGGCGATCTCGACCGTGCTGGACCGGTTGCGCCGCGCCGGCTTCGCTCCGGCCGCCGAGTCCGCCGACGGCGCGGTCGTCAGCTTCGCCGCCGACACCCCGCGGGTGCCGGCCCGCCAGCACTCCCGGATCTCGCGGGTCCGGGGCAGCTCGATCGGCGAGAGCCAGCTGGTCGAGGTGGTGAACCGGCTGCGGGCCGGCGAGCGGCTGTCCGCCGCCGTCACCAACGCCACCAGCCGGGTCACCCAGCAGGTGCCCGGGGTGACCTCGGCCTCGATCCTGGAGCTGCTGCGGACCGCGGTGCGCGCGGAGCTGCGGATCGCGATCGGCTACGTCGACGACACCGGCACCCCGTCCCAGCACGTCCTGCTGCCGATCTCGCTGGGTGGCGGGATGATCCGCGGCCACGACCCGGAGGACGGCCGGCTGCGCAGCTTCCCGCTGCAGCGCATCACCACCGTCAGCCTGCTCGACGACGACTAGCCGCCACGCCCGACCGGCTCGGGCGTGGGTAGTGGGTCAGTTTGACTCGGGCGGTGCTTGACGGGTCCGGGTCGGGTGGGACGATGGGGCCATGCCTGACCGCGACCGGAAGCGCCCGAGGGATCTCAACTCGCTGGCCGCGTCCATCGTCCGGGACGCCACCGACGAGGACGAGGCGGAGCAGCCGGACGATGGCAAGGACCCGGCCGCTGTGGCGCTGGGCCGCCGTGGCGGGCTTAAGGGCGGCAAGGCACGCGCGGCGAAGCTCACCCCAGAGCAGCGAGCGGAGATCGCTAGAAAAGCCGCTCGTTCGCGTTGGAGTCGTCGTCAGGATGAGCCGCATCAGCTTCGAACATCGTCGCCGGAATGATCCGGCCGGCTTCGATGCCTCTTAGCATGACGTAGGGCTCCATCAAGGGATCGGCAAACCTATACCGGCGGGCTCGTTCTGGGCCCTTCCGATCAAGGACGTTTCCCCGGCCTTGGCTAAGCGCGGTCAAGTGAGGGTTGTAATGCTCGATATTCTG
>DASZEI010000386.1:0-17975 GCA_035940975.1 Jatrophihabitans sp.
CGGCGACGTAGGACAGCGAGGTGGCCAGCAGACCCATCATGATCAGCAGCACGTAGGCCAGCAGCAGCGGGCCGAGTCGCACGGTCATGCCGAACGGGATGGCAAGGATGGTGATCAGCACCGCCTGGCCCATCAGGGTGGCGACCTCACTCAACGCGCGGCCCATCAGGAGCGCGAACCTGCTGACCGGTGTCACCCGGGCCCGTTCGATGATGCCGGCCCGCAGCTCGGCCAGCAGCCCGAAGCCGGTGAACAGCCCGCTGAGCAGCACCAGCACGACCAGCAGGCCGGGCACGTAGATGCGGTAGGCATCCGCGGTGGTGTGCGCGCCGACCGAGGCCAGCGCGGGCTTCAACAGCGGCGCGAACAGCACCAGGTAGGCGATCGGTTGCACGATGCCGATCACGAGGCGGGTCGGCGTTCGGGTCACGATGAGCATCTGACGCTGAAAGACCAGCCACACCTCGCGAGCGAACTTCACAGCGGTCGATGCCCACCCGGCGCGATGGTGGCCGGCCAGCACGGCGGTGCTCATGATTCCCGCAACGATCTGCCGGTCTTGGCCAGGAAGACGTCGTCCAGGCTCGGCCGTTGCAACTCCATCCGGCCGAACTCGATTCCACAGCCGTCCAGGGTTCGCAAGATCTGTGGAATGGCACTGGCCCCGTCGTCGACGTAGAGCCGCAGCCCGACCTTCTCGCTCACCTCGACCTGGCGGACGTAGGACATGTCGCGCAGCACATCCGCTGCCATCGGCGAGGAGCCGTTGAGGCCGACCGTGACGACGTCACCGGAGATCTCGTGCTTGAGCTGGTCAGGAGTGCCCTCGGCCACGATCTCACCGTTGTCGATGATGGCGATGCGGTCGCACAGCGCGTCGGCCTCCTCGAGGTAGTGGGTCGTGAGGAAGACGGTCATGCCCTCGGCACGCAACCGCCGCACCTCGTCCCACATCCGGGCCCGGCTCTGCGGGTCGAGGCTCGCGGTCGGTTCGTCGAGGAACAGCAGCTTCGGATTGTGGATGACTCCCAGGGCGACATCGACCCGCCGTCGCTGACCGCCGGAATAGGTCGAGCATTGCCGGTCGGCGTAGTCGGCCAGTTCGAAGGCCGCCAGCGCTGCCGTTGTCCGGCGCTGTGCCTCGGATTTGCTCAGGCCATGCATCCGGGCCTGCAGCACCAGCTCCTCCCGGGCGGTCACCTGATCGTTGGTGCCACCACCCTGGGCTACGTAGCCGATCCGGCGACGGACCTCGGCGGGTTCGGTGAGCAGGTTGGCACCGGCAATCATGGCCTGGCCACCGTCCGGGATGATCAGGGTCGACAGCATCCGCAGCGTGGTGGTCTTACCGGCGCCGTTCGGGCCCAGGAAGCCGAAGATCTCACCGGCCGCCACGGTGAGGTCGATGCCGCGCACCGCCTGTACCGAGATGGACTTGCGTTTGTTCTTCAGGCTGAACGTCTTGCGCAGCCCTCTGGTCTCGATCATCAAGGACTCCGGATGTGGGTCGGGTAGGCGATTGCCGTCAGCGAGTGGAGTCGCGTCAGGCATGGGAGGAGGCAGGAATCTGTGCAGCGATTCGCGGGGTGGTGGCCAACCGTTGCAGGCTCTCGGCCGCGGCGACCGCGCCACCGGCCGCGGCGAACGACGCTGCTATCCGGCCGGCCGCCTCCCGGTAGCGGGCGTCGTCGAGCACCGTCCGCACCGCCGTGCCCAATTCGGCCGGGCTGACCCTGGCGAACCGAACCCGGACGCCGGCGCCGGCCTCGACCACCTGCCTGGCATTGACCGGCTGGTCGTGCCGGATCGGGGCGACCACCAGCGGCACCCCGTGGGCGAGCGACTCGCACACCGTGTTCAGGCCACCGTGAGAGACCACCACGTCCATCCGAGGCAACATTTCCAGCACCGGAGCCCTGGGCAGCATCAGCACGTTCTCAGCGTGCTGGGTAACGGTATCCGCCTCTCCCAGCACGATCGCCTGGAGATCCTGTGCCATCGGCGCGAAGGCGGCTACCGCTCGGGTGTTGAAGCTTTGCGCGAGCTCGGTGGCCAGCGTTCCCATCGTGACCAGGACATGCCGGCGGGCCGGATCGAGCCAGTCCCACGGAAACTCCGGGTCGCCGGCTCGCTGTCCGATGGCGGGGCCGACCAGTCGCACCTGGCCGCCGTCGGCGGGCGCCATCAGCGGGCCGGTCAGCTCACGACCGGTGAAGGCGATCACCAGGTACGGGGAGAACCGCACGTCGATCAGCTCGGACGCCGGCAGCCCGGCTTCGGTCCACAGCCGTGCCAGCTGATCGCTCATCCACCGCTCGACCTTCGGCAGCCGGGAATAGGGCCGGCACAGGTCGATCGTCGAGCACACCAGCGTTGCCCAGGGCAGTCCGTGGCGGTGGGCGACCAGCGCGCCGGCCGGGGTGATCTGGTCGCTGACCAGCACGTCGGGCCGGTAGTCGGTGACTGCCCGCTGCACCGCGGGCAGGGTGAAGCGGGTGTACGGCACGATGAACCGTTCCCAGACCGACTTCACCGACTCCAGCCCCTGATCGGCCTGCGCGCGGTGGATCCGGGTGCCGGTCCGGTAGATAGTGGCCTCGGCACCGAGCAGCGGGCGCAGCGTGGCCTCGGACCCGGCCCAGGCCACCTCGTGGCCCTGCTCACTCAGGACGGCTGCCACCGTCCGAGCCGGATTCAGATGACCCATCAACGGTGGCGCGACGAACAGGAAGCGGCTCATCGACAGGTCCGCCCGGTACTGCCTTCCGAGGTCTGACGGCTGGCCAGGTAAGCCAGCACGTCGGCAACCTTCAACTCGATCAGCTCCTCGATCTCCAAGCCCGCGAAGAACGCCTCGAGATCGACGCGCGCGCCGTAACGAGCCCGCAAGGCGTCCCCGAGCGCAGCCAGTTCGACACTTTCCATTCGGAGGTCACGTTCCAACTGGGAATCGGGGGTAACTGCGTTCGCCCACGCAGAGCCCTCGCCGGAGACTGCGGCGAGAATTGCGACCAGCTCGAGAAATGACTGCTGGTCATCCGCAACAGCACGCGGGTAATTCACCGTCACTTCGCAGGCGCCTCTCCCAGAATTCCGTACGATGGCAAAGCTTTGATGGGTTGGGCCGGACAGTACCCGGAACGAGGCGGACAGTCACGACAAAACTCGGGGAACCGCGAGGCCTCCGGTTCCTGCGCGGGCATCCGCCACCGCGCTCGTATATCGTCTCATTCGTATACAACGCTATTGACAGGTTTGTCTACACTGCCAAGAATATACCCACGCCGCACGGGGGTAACGCGTTGCCCTGAGTCGTGCATGTGAGGAGCGATCGATGGAGGATCACATCCTCGTCCCCTTTCACGGCCCGGGTGCCGGCGTCGGCCCGCTGTCCTGGGCTCAGAAGAGCATCTGGCAAACCATCGTCCTCGACGGTAACTCGGTCACCATGGGCGGCGTCTCGCCGTTGCGAGCCGGCCGGACGGTACAGGACATGACCGCCCTCCTCCGGTTCATGATCAGCCGGCATCCCGCCCTTCGGACCCGGTTGCGATTCGAGCCGGACGGAACGATCCTGCAGGTGGTATCCGAGTCCGGCGTCATACCACTGGCTCTGGTCGAGGCCGGTGACGAGGATCCGGCAGCCGTCGCCGCCACCGTGAACCACCGCTTCGAGAGCGAGGATTTCGATTACGAATCCGAGTGGCCGGTGCGGATGGCGGTGATCCTGCAGGATGGCGTGCCCACCCACATGGTCGTGTCGTACCTGCACCTCTACATCGACGCCCTCGGCCTGCGAGCACTGATGGCCGACCTGGCCACCATGGATCCTGTCACCGGTGAAGGCAGCGCCCCGGTGGAGGCGATGCAACCGCTGGATCAGGCTCGCTTCCAGCAGACGCCGGCTGCGCAGCGGCAGTGCGATGCGTCGTTGCGGCATCTGGAACGAGTCCTGCGGACCGCACCGGCACAGCGGTTTCCCGAGCCGGCCGACCCCGACCAGGAGCCGTCGTATCCCAGTTTGGAGATGCGCTCCCCCGCTACCCGGCTCGCCGTACGATTGATTTCGGGCCGCTTCTCGATGGACAGCTCGCAGGTGCTGCTGTGCATGTTCGGCATAGCGCTGACCCGGCTGACCGGGAGCAGTCCGTTCGTCACGCAACTGGCGGTGGGCAACCGGTTCCGGCCCGGGCTGGCCGCGTCGGTGAGCGCGGTCGCGCAGGTCAGCCCGTGCATGATCGACTTCACCGACACCACGTTCGAGGAAGCGCTCGCACGCACTCGGCGGGAGGCCGTCCGGGCCTACAAGAACGGCTACTACGACCCGCCACAACGGCAGGCGTTGCGCAAGCAAATCCGCGAGGAACGGGGTGAGGTTGTCGACCTGTCGTGCTTCTACAACGACCGGCGGCAGCAACGGGACCTGCGCGACGTGCCGGTGCCGAGCGCGCAGGAGATCCAGGCCGCCGTGCCGCTCACCCGGCACAGCTGGTCTCAACCGGTGGAGCTGATCCCAGAACGGATCTATCTCAGCGTGGACGACGACCCGGACGCCGTCCTCATCCAGCTGTCGGGCGACACGCGCTACCTGCCGATGCCGCGCATGGAGGAATTGGCGTACGGCATCGAAAGCGCCGCCGTGCAGGCAGCCCTCGACCCGGCGGCGCTGACCGAGGTCCGATCAGTGCCGGTGGGGGTTTGAGCAGGTTGCAGCCGTGACCGCGCTGGCTGCCGTCGCTTCGTACCTGCCCGAGACCCGGGTACCGATCGAGGATCTTGCCGAAGAACTGGAAATCAGCGACCGGGAGGTGCGCGTGTTCCGGCGCTTCCACGGCCTGGGCACGGTGTGCCGCGATGCCGGCACCCTGCTGGACCTGCTGAGCGCCGCCGCGTCGAATCTCACCGAGTTGCGCGGCAACGAGCACCGGGTGCGCTACGTGGTGTACGGCCGCGGGACCCCGGCTGCGTTGCCCTATCCGCTCAACCCGCTGCACGAGTTGTGCGCCACGCTGGGCCTGGAAAAGGCAATGGCGTTCACGGTGACCCACCACGCCTGTGCCACCGCTCTGCTGGCTATCGAGGTGGCCGGTCGGCTGCTTGCCGACGACGGCGATCCGGATGCGCTCGCACTGGTCCTGGCCGGTGAGAAGGCGTTCACCAGGGACACCCAGGTGATCCCGGAAACCTCGCTGTTCGGTGAGGGGTCCGGTGCCTGCCTGGTCAGCATGGCCGGTCCCCGCGATCGGCTGCTGTGCTACGTCACCCACCAGCGTGGCGACTTCGACCCGACCGTGGACGAGCCGGCCGCGCTCGCCAGGTTCAGCAAGGAGTATTCCGACTGCGTGGCCCAGGTGATGCTGGCCGCTGTCGACAAGGCCGGCCTGAACCTCGGCGACATCGCCCTGGTGCTGCCGCACAACGTCAACGAGGTGTCCTGGCGGCGGGTGTGCAGGCTGCTCGGCTACCCCGTGCGGCAGGTGCTGCTGGACAACGTGCCGCTGACCGGTCACTGCTTCGCCGCGGACGGCTTCATCAACTACCGCACCGCCGCCGATCTGGGGCTGCTGCGGCCAGGAGAGCATTACCTCCTGGTCGCCGCCGGCCTCGGCGCGGTGTTCTCGGCAATGGTCTTCCGGCATTGACAGCAACGATGAGGAGTTCGCAATGGCATCAGTGACCGACACAGACCTGCGGCAGCGGGTTCTGGACAGTATCGCCGTGCTGCTGCCACGGGTGCTCAAGCGCGAACTGGGGGTGGTACCGGAGAGCACCAGCCTTTTCGACGAACTCGGGCTGAGTTCGGCAAGCACCCTGGAACTGCTGCTCGAACTGGAGGACGTGCTCGAGATCCAGATCGATGTCGAGGACATCGACCGGGCTGATCTGGAATCCGTCGGGGCCCTGGCCAGCTTCGTGGCCAGCCACACGCTGACGGATGACTGATCCAGCCGTGCTGCCCGGCGGGTCCACGCGCGGTTCAGCCGGCCCGGCGGTGGCCGGCGGGCCGGCGATGCCACCGCGGATCAGGGCGGTCCAGCGGCTGGAGCTCACGGGCAGCTCGGTGACCGCCCGCGACCCGCGGCTGCCGGGCTTCATGCACGACCTGGTGCGGCCCTACGGCCTGGCAGTGCGCGAGGACCTGCTGGCCAGCGGTACCGGGCAGGCCTTCGGCGAGCTGGCCGACCCGCTGGTTGCCGCGCTGGCGCCGTCCGGGGCCGAGCCGATCGACCTGATCGTGCTGGCCTACTCGATGCACGACGTCCAGCCCGGACGCAGCACCGCGACGTACCTGAGTCACATCTGCCCGGGCGCCCCGTTCTCCTTCAGTATCTGCGACCAGGGCGCCGCCGCCGCATTCAGCGGGTTGCGGCTGATCCAGGCCTATGCCCACGCCGGGCAGTGCCGCCGGGCGCTGCTGATCGTGGCCGAGCAGTCGGCGTTGCACTACGAGCTGCCCGCGCCGGTGCCCATGCCGGACCGGCATGCCGCGGTGGCGGTGCTGTTCGACGGCACCGGGCCGGCCGCGGTGGATCCGGTCCGGCAGCACCCCGACGTGGCCCCGCAGGCGGCGGCGACGCTGGTAGCGGCCGAGCTGCGGCAGCTGATCGGTGACCGCGGCTCGGAAGCGACGCTGATCCTGGGATCGGGCCTGGCCGGTTACGCGGCGGCACTGGACCTGCCGGTGGCCGTCGAGCAGGTCGTGACGGCCCCGGCCGGGCTGCCCACCGCCGGTGCCTGGTGGGAACTCGCCGGCGGCCTGGCCGGCTGGGCCAGCGAGCAGCGGTTGGTCCTGCTGGCTGACTACGACCCGGTCCTGCGCTACCTCTCGCTCTGCGCGGCCGACTTCGCGGGCGCCCCCAGGGCGGACGCAGCCGCCCTCCGGGTAGCGGGCGGCGTGCGATGACCCGCCGGCTGCCCGGCCCGGGCACCGTGGCGGTCTGGTTGTTCGCCACGGTGCAGCCGGACAGCGTTGCGACCGAGCTCGCTCGGCTGCTCGACACCGAGGAGCTGCGCAGGGCCGAGTCGATCCTCAGCCGGGAGCAGCAGGTGGAATTCGTCGTCGCGCACGGCGTCGTGCGGCTGCTGCTGGCCGACCTGCTCGGCGTACCAGCGGGGTCGCTGCGCTGGTCCTTCGGCCGCCATGGCAAGCCCGAGCTGGCACACCCGGAGACCGAGCTGCGCTGCAACCTCTCCCACTCCGGCGGGCTGGCCGCGCTGGCGGTCACCGCCGGGCCGGCGGTCGGCATCGACATCCAGCAATGGCGCTCGGACGTCGACCTGGTCCGGATGGCGGCCCGGTACTACGCCCCCGACGAGGCCGACTACGTCCGGGCCGCGGGCAACGGCGGCCAGCAGGCGGCCCGGTTCACCGGGCTGTGGTGTCGCAAGGAAGCCTGCGTGAAGGTGACCGGCAGCCGGCTGGTGCCCAGCCTGCGGCTGCCGGCGGGCCGGCCCGGCGCGAGCACCGGCTGCGTCCAGGTCAACGATCCGCGCAAGCTGATCGGATCCTGCACGGTGCGGGACCTGCCCGCGCCGGCCGGTTACTCAGCGGCGGTGGCGGTGGCCGGCGACCTCGAGTTCGAGCTGGTGCAGCACTGGTGGAAGCCCACCACCGACCTCGGCGACTGGCACGACCCTGAGCGAATGGCGGTGGCCACATGTTAGAAGACCGGCTCGAGCTGAGCGAGCACCTGGTGGCTGACGACGGCCAGCCGCTGCCGACCGGCGTGCCGGGGGTCTACCTGTTCCCGGGCTCGTTCGAGGACGTGATCCTGGCCCTGCGCGGGAGTATCGCCGCGCTGGCGACCGGTGAGCCCTTTCAACGACTGGCGATTCCCCCGGTGATCTCGCGCCGGGTCATCGAGCAGGCCGGCTACGTCAAGACCTTTCCGCAGTTGCTCGGCACGGTGCACAGTTACACCGGCGACGGCAGGCAATGGGCCCCGCTGGCGCCGCTGGTCGAGCAGGGCGGCCCCTGGCACGCCGAGCAGCGGATCAGCGACCTGGTACTGCTGCCGGCAGCCTGCTATCCGGTGTACGCGATGCTGAGCGGGGCGACGCTTGCCGAACCGGCCAAGTTCGCGGTGGCGGCGAATTGCTTCCGGCAGGAGGCGACCAGCGAGACGGGCCGGCTGCGCTCGTTCCGGATGGCCGAACTGGTGAACGTCGCGACGGCCGAGCAGTGCGTGCAGTGGCGTGGCCGGTGGCTGGAGCGGGTGCGGAACTGGCTGACGGCGCTCGGGCTGCAGGTCGGCGTCGAGGTGGCCGACGACCCGTTCTTCGGTCCCGGACGCAAGCTGTACCAGGCGGCCCAGCGCATGCAGGAGCTGAAGTTCGAGTTGAAGGTCGCGGTATCGGCCGGCAGCACGCAGGCAGTGGCGTCCGCCAACTACCACAAGGACCACTTCGGCGAGACGTTCGGCTTCACCGTCGAGGGCGAGGTCGGGCATACCGCCTGCATGGCCTTCGGCATGGAGCGGATCGCGCTGGCCCTGATCAATGCGCACGGTCCGCGAATGGAGCACTGGCCGGTCGAGGTCCGATCCGCGCTCGTCGTCGAGGGAGCCGAGTATGACTGAGTGTCACCCGAGCGAGCTGGAGCAGCACCAGCGGGACTCGCTGTACCGGACGATCCGGCTGATTCGCCGGTTCGAGGAGCGCTGCATCGATCTGGTGAAGTCCGGCGATCTGGTCAGCGGCATCCACCCGTGCATCGGGCAGGAGGCGGTGGCCACCGGAGTGGCGGCCGCGCTGGACGACGAAGACATCATGTTCAGCACCCATCGCGGCCACGGCCACTTCCTGGCCAAGGGCAGCGACCCGTCCACGTTGCTTGCCGAACTGCTGGGCAGGACCAACGGGATCGACCGGGGTCGCGGCGGTTCCTTCCACCCGTCGGACTTCACCCGCAACATCTACAACGCCACCGGAACGGTCGGGCACAGCGCGGCGATCGCCGCCGGCGTCGCGTGGTCGGTCGCCCAGGCCGGTACCGGCCAGGTGGTGACCTGCTTCTTCGGCGATGGCGCGGTCAGCCAGGGCGCCCTGCTGGAGGGCTTCAATCTCGCCTCGCTCTGGCGGCTGCCGGTCATCTACATCTGCGAGAACAACCAGTACGCGACGAGCCTTCCGGTGGGCGCCGCGGTCGCCGGCTCGATCACCGGCCGCGGCGAGGCGTTCGGAATCCCGTCGGCCACCGTCGACGGCCAGGACGTCGAGGTGATGCTGGCAGCAATGGCCAGCGCGGTCCAGCGAGCCCGCGCCGGGTACGGGCCGTCGTTGATCGAGGCTGACACCTACCGCTACTTCGGTCATCACACCTTCGAGTTCAAGGTCCGGCTGGACTACCGCAGCGAGGAGGAGATGGCCCGCTGGCGCCGCCGCGACCCGCAGGACATCGCAGCCGGCCGGGTATCGCAGCAGGTGCGCTCGGAGATAGACGCCGAGGTGGAGCAGGTGCTCGACGAGGCGGTTCGATTCGCCCTGGGCGGCGCCAAGCTGGACCCGGCCGACGCCCAGGATTACACCTACACCACCGGGCCGCAGCCGCGAGCCGGTGCACTCTGATGACGCCTGCGGCGTCCGGGGCCGGCTCGCAGCCGGCCGGGGAGATGAAACGGGGCGACGATGCCTAGACTGTCCTACCTCAAGGCGCTGAACCGGGCCCTCGGCGACGAGATGGAGCTCGACGAGTCGGTGTTCGTGATGGGCGAAGACATGAACTTCGCGCTGACCAACGTCACCGCCGGCTTCCTGCAACGATTCGGACCGCAACGGGTGCTGGAGATGCCGTTGTCCGAACAGGGTTTCACCAACTTCGCCACCGGCGCCGCGATGGCCGGCCGGCGGCCGGTGGTCGAGTTCCAGATCCCGTTCCTGCTGCTGCTGGTGTTCGAGCAGATCACCAACCAGGCCAACAAGTTCCGGCTGATGAGCGGCGGCCAGACCAGCGTGCCGGTGACCTACCTGATGCCGGCGTCCGGGGTGCGCACCGGCTGGGGGGCGCAGCACTCGGACCAGCCCTACAGCCTGTTCGCGCACATGGGCGTCAAGACCGTGATGCCGGCGACGCCCACCGACGCCTACGGCCTGCTCATCACCGCGATCCGCGACGACGACCCGGTGATCTTCTTCGGCCCGTTGGCATGCATGGGTGTCAGGGAAGACGTCGACTACGCCGACCTGCTACCGGTCCCGCTGGGAAAGGCGCGGCTGCACCGTAGCGGCACCGACGTCACCGTGGTCACGGTCGGCCAGCTCGTCCACGAGGCGATCGCGGTGGCCGACGAACTTGCCGGCGACGTGTCGGTGGAGGTGTTCGACCCCAGGACGATCTATCCCTTCGACTGGCCGGCACTGGCCGAGTCGCTGCAGCGGACCGGCAGATTGGTCGTGTTCGACGACGGAAACCGGTTCGCCGGCCTCGGAGCGGAGGTGCTGGCCACCGCGGCCGAGCAGATGCACCTGGTTGCCGCTCCCAGGCGGGTCAGCCGGCCCGATGCCGCCATCGTGGGCGCCTCCCCCGACCTGGACGGCGCCCTGCTGCCCACCAGGCAGCAGCTGACCAGCGCGATCTACTCGGTGCTCAAGAGTTGACCTCGACGTAGATGGTCTCATCGCTTCGAAACTTCTGATCCAGTCCGGCGATGTCGTCGCGCGATCCGCTGCGGTACTCGCAGAGCCGTACGTCGGCAACCGCGAAGCCGGCCTCGCCCAGCACGTACTGCAACTCCGCCAGGTCATAGAGCCAGCGGTGGCCGTAGAGGTAGAAGATCTGGTTGAACATGAAGGCATTGCGGGCCGGCATCGCCGGAGCGACCTGGACGGTCAGCGCGACCCGCCGGCGGTGCTTGGCGAAGAACGGGTCGCCGCCGGCGTAACCGGCGACGTACTTGGCCAGATCCGGAGTCGTCAGCCTCAGCAAGCCGCCCGGCGCCAGCACCCGGCGCACCTCGGTGAGCCAGTGCACCGCCGTCGGCAGCGACACGTGCTCGATCAGGTGCTCGGCGTAGACCCAGTCGAGGGCGCCGTCGGCCACCGGTAGCGGCTCGGCGATGTCGAGTTGGGTGAAGTAGCAACTGCCGTCCACCCGGTAGATGTGGCCGGGCTCCGTACCGCCCCCCGGCGTGCTCAGGCCCACCAGGTCAGCGCCGAGGCCCGCGGGATGAGTCGTACGGAACGCGGCAAACTCGATTCCGGTAATGCCGAGGGTGGCTAGCTGAGCCGCGCTATAGGGCGCGCTGATGACCCTTTCCAGAGTGGCGGCGGTAGCCAGCCTGATCGTGAAGTCGTCCATGACCTGGTTGAGCTCGGCCGGATCTTCCCAGTTCCAGTTGGCGAACCGGTCCGGTCCGTCGGCTCCGCGCGGGTCCGTGCCGCTCATCGCTGCCTGGCCCGCAACTCGTCGTTGATGAGCCGCGCCACCCGGTCGAGCCCGATCTCGATCTGCTGCGGGGTCACGGTGCTGCAACTCAGGCGCAACGCATTCACCTCGACGCCCGGCTCGTAGAAGTGGTGCATCGACGTCCACAGCACGCCGTAGTCGGCCGCCGAGCGCTCCAGCAACGTGTCATCGACACCGAACGGGACCGTGACCACCACGAAGAAACCGCCGGCCGGGACGTTGTACGTGACGCCCTGCGCCGGATCGGGGAACCGCGCCGCCAGGCCGTCCACCATCAGCCGCATGTTGCGGGTATAGACGGCACGTTCGCGCTCGTTGGCGCGCAGCAGGCTGCAGTCGTTCTCGAGCAACTTGCCGCCCACGATGGCCTGGGTGATCGGTGAGGTATTCACCGTCAGCATGCTCTTGATCTTGGAGAGCTGGTCGGCGAGCAGGCTCCGGCCGCCGGCCGAATCCAGCACCGGCTGGTCGGCGACCAGGTAGCCGACCCGGACGCCGGGCATCGCGGTCTTGGCGAACGAGCCGAGGTAGACCACCACCCGATGCTCGTCGAGGGCCTTGAGGGTGGGCTGGCGCTGGTCATCGGCATGGTGGAACAGCCCGTACGGGTTGTCCTCCAGCAGAAGGATGTCCTGGGCGGCCGCGATCGCCAGCAGTCGCCGGCGATCGGCGAGGTCCATGCTGACGCCGGACGGGTTTGCGAAGTCAGGCATCACATAGCAGGCGCGCGGGCGCAGGCCGGCGGCCCGGGCCTGCCGGATCTGATCCTCCAGGTCGTCGAGGTCGACCCCGCCGGGGCCGGCCGCGACCGGCAGCACCGGCAGCTCGACCAGCCGGGCAGCACCGGTCAGCCCGACGTAGGTGGGGGTCACCGCCAGCAGCACGTCCGACGGCCCGGTCCGCAGCGCCCGCAGCACCAGGAACATCGCCTCCTGGCACCCGACGGTGACCACGATCGACTCGGGGTCGACGAAGATCCCTTCGTCTTGGGCCAGATTCGCCGCGATCAGCCCGTGCAGCACTCCCTTGGTCCGGCCGTATTGGAACAGCGTGCGGCGCACCTCCTCCTCGGAGTAACCGAGATCGTCTTGGAGATGCAGGCAGAACCTGCGCAGGTAGCGTTGCAGGGCGTCGGTTTCGAAGAACTGCTCGGCCGGCCGGCCGGCTGCCAGCGACACCGCGTCGGGGTAGCGGTGGGAGATCTCGTTGAGGAAGTTCATCGAGTTCAGCGCCGGATCCTCCAGCGCGCCGAACAGCTGGGCGGTGTGCAGTTCGCCCCGGTGCAGGCTGTCGGCAGTGGTGCTCATCGGCAACTCCCCTGGTTGGTGCGCAGGTCCCGGACCGCGGCCAGATCGGGGCATCCGGTCAGGATCAGCGACTCACGGAACTCGGCGGCCAGCAACGACAGGGCCTGTGCCGCTCCGGCTGCTCCCTCGACTGCCAGCGCCCACAGCAGCGGCCGTCCGACCAGCACTCCGGACGCCCCGAGCGCCAGGGCTCGAAGCACATCCATGCCGCTGCGGATCCCGCTGTCCAGGAGCACCTGGCACTGCTGGCCCACCTCGGCCACCACGCCGGCCAGCGCCGTGATGCTGGCCGGCGCCCCATCGAGCTGGCGGCCACCGTGATTGGACACCACCACCGCGTCGGCGCCGAGGTCGACGGCACGCATCGCGTCACGAGGATCGAGAATGCCCTTGACGGCAAGCGGCACGCTCGTTCGGCTGCGCAGCCATTCCAGGTCTGCCCAGGTCAGTGCCGTTCCGAACAACTCTTGGGTGTGCGCGGCGATCGCCGATTCTCCGGCACGCACCAGGTGCGCCGTGCTGCCCGCGCCGTCGGTGAGGTTGGCGGCCACCACCCCGGCGGGCAGCGCGAACTGGTTGCGGATATCCCGCAGCCGCCGGCCCATGATCGGCACGTCCAGGGTGACCACCAGCGCGGTGCTGCCGGCATCCTGAGCGCGCCCGATCAGCTGCTCCATCCGGTGCCGTTCGGCCAACCAGTAGAGCTGGAACCAGATCGTCACGCCGGTCCGGGCTACTTCTTCGACCGGGCAACTGCTCAGCGCGCTGAGCATCAGCGGAACGCCCGCCTGGCAGGCGGCTTCGGCCATCGCTATCTCGCCGTCCGGGTGGACCAGGCGCTGATAGGCCATCGGTGCCACCGCGATCGGCATCGACATCGGGGTGTCCAGCAGGGTGGTCTCGGTTGTGCCCAGGCTGCCGCCCAGCACGCGCGGATACACCGTGACCGAGTCCAGCGCCTGCCGGTTGGCCTGCAGGGTGATCTCCGAGCCGCTGCCGCCGGCGATGAAGTCCCAGATGTCGGCGGGCAGCACCGACTTGGCCCGGGCTTCGACATCGTCCAGCGACACCCATGCCGGCCCGGTCATCGGCTCGATCCCAACCGCTCGCGCAAGAAGGCCACCGCCTGGTCCACGGCTCGCCGGCCGCCTTCGAGCGTCGGATACATCAGGAAGAAGCCGTGCATCATGCCGTCGTAGCGGCTCGACTCGGTGGGCACCCCTGCCGTGCGCAGCCGCTCGGCGTACTGCTCGGCCTCGTCGCGCAGCGGGTCGTACTCGGCGGTGATCACCAGCGCGGGCGGCAGGCCCGCATGGTCGGTGGCCAGCAGCGGCGAGGCCAGCGGGTCCTGGCCGTCGGCCGGCGTGGCGAGGTAGTGATCCCAGTACCAGTCCACCGACCGGCGGTTGAACATGGCGGGGTCCTCGTTCTCCTTCAGCGACGCGGTGTCGGCGCCGAAGCAGGTATTGGGATAGACCAGCAGCTGGGCGACCAGCGGCGGGCCGCCCTGCTGCTTGGCCAGCAGCGTGACGGCCGCGGCCAGGTTGCCGCCGGCGCTGTCGCCGCCGACCGCCAGCCGGTCCGGGTCGACGCCCAACTCGGCGGCATGCTCGGCGATCCAGCGGACGGCGTCGTAGCAGTCATGGACCGCGGCCGGGAACTTGTGCTCCGGCGCCAGCCGGTAGCCGGCGGCGATCACCACGCACCCGGCGGCGTTGGCCAGCGTGCGGCAGATGCCGTCGCAGGTCTCGAGCTGACCCAGGGTCCAGCCGCCGCCGAAGAAGTAGATCAGCGCCGGCAGCTCGGCCTGCCCGGACGGCCGGTACAGCCGCAGCGGCAACTCGCCGTCGGTGGCTGGCATCCGCAGGTCCAGCACCTGGTGGACCGGCTCGGGCGTGCCGGCGCCGGCCTGGATCTCGGCGAGGTCGGCTGCCCTGGCCTCGGCGAGCGTCTGGGTGTAGAGCGGGCGCACCTGGTCGGCGATTCGGCGCGCACGCCAGTGCGCCACCTGCGGATCCAACGGCATTCTCCGGCCTCAGCTCAGGGTTACCGGCACGGATTTCATGCCGCGCAGGAACAGGCTGCCGGTGCCGACCGGCTCGCCGGCCAGTGCCAGGTCCGGGAACCGCTGGAACAGCATGGGCAGCGCGACCCGGCCCTCGGCCCGTGACACGGCGGCGCCGACGCAGTAGTGCGGCCCGGCACCGAAACCCAGCGAGATCAGCTTCGGCCTGCCGGGTTCGAAGGTGTCGGGATCGGTGAACCGGTCGGGATCCCGGTTGGCGGCGCCGACCAGCAGCAGCACCACGCCGTCCTTGGGCACCGGCACGCCGGCCAGCTCGACCTCCTCCGGAGCGGCCCGGGTCAGGAACTGCACCGGACTCTCGCAGCGCAGGATCTCGTGGACGCAGTCCAGCGCGAGTTCGTCGTCGCCCGGCAACGCGGCGGTGACGTCCGGACGGGACAGCAGCAGCGGCAAGCCGCTGCCCAGCAGGTAGATCGTGGTCAGGAAGCTGGCGTTGAACAGCACGATCATGTTGCTGATCAGCTCGGCGTCGCTCAGCTGGTGCTCACCGGCGTCGATGGACTGGATCAGCGCGCTGAGCAGATCCTCCTGCGGTTCCTTGCGCAGCCGATCGATCAGGTCGGCATAGAAGTCGCGCAGTTCCTGTGCCGCGTGGTCGGCATGCTCCAACGCGTCCGGGGTCTTGCCGTCGAGATCGAGGAAGGCATCGATCGGCCTGACCCGGGCCTGGTACCAGTCCAGATCCTCGGCGGGGATGCCGACGAATGCGGCCATCACCAGCGCCGGCAGCGGCGCGGCGAAGTTCTCGACGAAGTCCACGCTCGCGCCACCGGCGCCGCGCTCCTCCATCCGGTCCAGCAGGCCGAGGACGACCGACTCGATGATCGGGTCGATCGCGGCCAACCGGCGGGGCGTGAACGTCTTGCTGAACAGCGCTCGCATCCGGGTGTGGTCGGGCGGGTTGCTGAACATCATCGAGGTTTCGAAGGTGGTCAGCAGGGTGTGCTGCTGCCAGCCGGGCAGGCTCTTCTTGTAGAACGACACATCGCGCAACACCTGGTCGATGAGGTCGTAGCCGGTGGCGACGGCGGTGAACGGCGTCGCCCCGGCCAGTCCCTGAGCAAGTGGTGCTATCGGTCCCAGCTCCCGCAGGGCCCGGTAGTGCGGATACGGATCGGCCCGAGCGGTATCGGACAGCAGCTCTGCGAGGATCGCATCGGCGCTCACGTGCTCAATCCTTTCAGATCGCCTCGGCTTTCCTCCCGCGTCGCGGTTGGTGAAACTAGGGGCAAGGTAGGAGATTACGGATGCGCCGCCAGCTTACGGCACCGGATTCGGAGACTGCAGCAGCATCTGCAGCGAGACCGCGTCAGCCATCGCCTGGTTGCCCAGGTCGTTGGGGTGGATGTGGTCTCCCGAGTCGAAGGCGGGCAGCAACTGCTCCGGGTCTGCCGGATCGCGCAGCACGGCGTCGAAGTCGATCAGGCCGTCGAACTCGGTGCTGTGCCGCAGGTAGTCGTTGACGGCCTGCCGGGTGGCTTCCTTCTCCGGCGTCCAGACACCCGGGCCGCCGTTGCCCTTGTAGGGCGCCAGGGTCGCCACCAGGCTCACCGCGCCGTGCTCCTTGATCTGCTGGTTGAGCTGGCGCAGGGTGGTGATGATCGCGGTCGCCGAGTCGTTCGACATCCAGATGTCGTTGATGCCGAGGTCGGTGATGACGGTCCGGACGCCGATCTGGTCGAAGACGTCGTCATCGAGCCGGGCCAGGGTGTTGGTGCCCAGCTCGGGGAAGCCCGGGAAACCACCGGCGCCGGGCTCGGTCCCCTCATGGTTGAGCCGGTTGCCGGCCAGGCTGGCATTCAGCACTGCCGGCGCGTCGTTTCCGCGGGCAGCGGCCAGCCGGGCGTACAGCAGGTTCGCCCAGCGGGTGTTGGCGTTCAGCGTGCTGCCGTTGGCATCGCCCAGCGAGTCGCCGAGCACCACCACCGGACCGAAGTTGGTGTGACGCAGCACGTCCACGCCGGTCAGGAAGAACCAGCAGCAGGTGCGGGTGATGATGAACCCGTCGCCGCCCACGGCATCGGCGAGGTCGGTGGGACCTACGAAGTTGTTCTGCCGCGAGGTGCTGTGGAAGGTGGTGGGCCCGGTAGGCGTCGGGAAGTAGACCGTGACCACCAGGTCCTGCTGGCTGTCGACCGCCAGGTCGACCGGATCGCTGAGCAGCTCGGCGCCCTTGTTCATGACCGCTGAAGGCTGGCCGCCGAAGCTCAGCTCGTGCAGTGACGAGGCGTCGATGTCGGACAGGACGGCCGTGCTCAGGTCGGGCTTGGCCACCGTGGCGTGCCCGACCGTCACCGCCTGTTCGCCGTCCTCGTTGGTGAGCCTGATCCGGACCTGCGCGCCGCTGACCGTGGTGTGCACGATCAGGCGGACCGACTGGTTGTTGAACCCGGCGTTGGTGGAGCCGGCGAGGTTGCCGTGGGTGACGGCGGCCATCCAGGTATTGGCCCACTGCCGGCCCCGAACCGGTTGCGGCGAGTCGGCCGCGGCCAGCCCCCCCGAGCCGGTCAGCACGAGCGAGGACCCGAGCACGACAAGAGCGCCCGTGACTGCGGTGATTTTGATGTTGGACGGAAGATGGGACATTCGAGATGAACCTCCACACGGCGCGGCGCTCGAACCCCCGGAATGTGGAACGTCTCGGCACGCCTGGTCAATGGTGACGAAAGGTAGTACCGCCCGTCTTGCACAGTCAAGCATTCCTATACGTTTTTTTCACGTGTTCGGACGTACAGAACGAAACATTTTCTCGTAGAGTCGGCGCGGGAAAACCCTGCCCGGCCCGTTGGAGGAAACATGCAGCCCGTATCCGGCCAGCGGGGCAGTTACGTGCAGGGAGCTCTGCGACTTTTCGAGGAGTGGGGGGACCTCGAAGCCGTCGTCGGCGGCGACGACCGGCGGCTGACGTATACCCAGTTGCGGCAAGCCGTCCTGGATCTGGCTGCGGCATTAAACGATCACGGGGTGCGACCGGGCAGTGCGGTTCTGGTAATGATGACGAATTCCATCGAGGGGCCAATACTTCAGTTGGCACTTCACCTGCTCGGTTGCCGATCAATGTGGATAGCGTCAGTGACTGCTCCCCGCGAGATAACGGAATTCAGCAAACTGGCCAAACCCGACGTATTCGTCTATGACGCTCGAACTGCGAGCGAGGTGGGCCGCCAGATCGGCGCGG
>DASZEI010000387.1:0-6040 GCA_035940975.1 Jatrophihabitans sp.
CGTGTCGCGCCGGATCGGGTGCGACACGCGGCTGCCTCGCGCGGGGAGATCGCTGGTGAGGGTCGCCGGATGAGTGGCGCCCTGGTCCTCAACGCCACCTATGAGCCGCTGTGCGTGGTGCCGTTGCGGCGGGCGATCCTGCTGGTGCTGGCTGAAAAAGCAGTGATCGTGGAATCCGCCGGGGCGGTGCTGCACTCGGCGCGGCTGGCGATCGAGGCACCGACCGTGGTCCGGCTGAGCCGCTTCGTCCGGGTGCCCTACCGCAGCCGGGTGCCGCTCACCCGGCGTGCCGTCATGCACCGCGACGGGGTGCGCTGCGCCTACTGCCAGCGGCGGGCCGACACCATCGACCACGTGGTGCCCCGCAGCCGGGGCGGTAAGCACGAGTGGGTCAACGTGGTGGCGGCCTGCGCCACCTGCAACCACCGCAAGGCCGACCGGTTGCTGGCCGAGCTGGGCTGGAGCCTGCCGTTCACCCCCAAGGAGCCGGCGGGCTATGTCGGTTTCGCGGTCGGCTACGTCCGCGAGCCCGCCTGGGAGCCCTATCTGGACGCCTGGAGCAACGGCGATCGAGTGGCCAGTTAGCCTGCCTGCATGGCACAACTGCATGACCTGAACGCTCTGGAAGCAGCGGCAGCGATCCGCCGGCGCGAGGTGAGCCCGTCGGAGTTGGTGGCGCACTACCTCGACCGGATCCAGCGGCTGGACTCCCAGGTCGGCGCGTTCGTCACGGTCACCGAGACCGCCGCTCGCGAGCAGGCCAGGCAGGCCGACGCCCAGGTGCTCTCGGGCGCCGAGCTGCCGCCGTTGCACGGCGTGCCCACCGCGATCAAGGACCTGAACCTGACCGCGGGGGTGGTGACCACGCTGGGCTCGCGGATCTACCGCGACTTCGTGCCCGAGGTCGACGACCATGTCGTGACGCTGCTGCGGCAGGCCGGCACCATCTCACTGGGCAAGACCGCGACGCCGGAGTTCGGGCTGCCCTGCTACACCGAGACCGACATCGGGCCGCCGGCGCGGACCCCCTGGGACACCAGCCGGCTGGCCGGTGGCTCGTCCGGGGGCGCCGCCGCGGCGGTCGCGGCCGGCTTCGTGCCGCTGGCGCAGGGCTCCGACGGCGGCGGCTCGATCCGGATCCCGGCCAGCGTGACCGGCCTGTACGGCATCAAGCCGTCCCGCGGCCGGATCTCGCGCGGGCCGCTGGATGCCGACTCCACGGGGCTGTCGGTGTTGGGTCCGCTGGCCCGCACGGTCCGCGACGCCGCCGCGTTCCTGGACGCCACCGCCGTGCCACAGCCCGGTGACGCGTACTGGGCACCCCCGCTGCCGGCCGGCGAGAGCTTTCTGGGCTGGTGTGACCGGCCACCGGCCAGGCTGCGGATCGGGCGCTACCTGCAACCGCCGGTCCCCGGCGCCGAGATCGACCTCGAATGCCGGACGGCCTGGGAGTTCGCCAGCGTCCTGCTGGAAAGCCTCGGTCACGAGGTCGTCGATATCGCGATGCCGCTGCCGGACTCGGTGATCCCGGCCTTTGAAACGGTGTGGGCGGTCTCGGCCTCGAGCATTCCGGTGACTCCGGGCCGCGAGTCCGATCTGCGGCCGCTGACCCGGCACCTGCGCGAACGGGGGTTCCGGATCGGCGCCAGCGAGTTCGCCACCGCGATCGGGGTGCTGAAGCTGATCAGCCGGCAGGCGATCGTGGCGACCGCGCAGTACGACGCGGTGCTGACCCCGACGCTGGCATTGCCGCCCCAACCGATCGGCTGGTTCTGCGGAACGGCGCAAGACCCGGTCGCTCCGGCCGAGGACTTCGAGCGGCAGAAGCGGTTCACCCCGTTCACAGCCGTCTACAACGCCAGCGGCCAGCCGGCGGCCAGCCTGCCGCTGCACTGGAGCGCCGACGGGCTGCCGGTCGGCGTGATGCTGGTCGGCAGGCCGGCGGGTGAGGCGGCGCTGCTGGCACTGTCGGCGCAACTGGAGGCCGCCGCGCCGTGGGCGGACCGGCACCCGGCGATGTGGCAGGCCTGAGCGCTTCGATAACGTGTGTCGACAGGGTTGGCAAGACCGCACCGTCGAAGGTGCGCTCGAGCTGAGCAGGCTCGCCGGACGGAGGTATGCGTATGAGCATCGTCGAGACGGCAGTGATCTTCGTCGGTATCCCGGCCGTGGTGGTACTCGTGGTCGCCGGGCTGGTGTACGGCGGGTCCGCCGAGCGCGCGCCGCGCTACCGGCCCGGTGGGCCGTGGCAGTTCGAGCCGGTCTGGTACCTGCCGCATCCCGAGCATGCCGGTCCGGTGTCGAGCATGCATCGGGCCGGCCGCGTGAGCGCGGACGGCAGCCGGCCGGCCATCCACGGCAGCCTGGCCATCCACGGCGCCCCGGCCGTCCACGGCAGCTCAGCCATCCAGGACGGCAGCCGGCCGGCTCTCACCAGCCGGTTACCCGAGCCCGTCACGGCGAGCGGAGGTGCCAGCGGTGAATGGTGACCCGCGGGCTCCGGGCGGAGCTACCAGCATGCAGAGCGGAGCTACCAGCATGCAGTCCGTGCACTCGGCCTCCGCGATGCGCGACCCCGACGCCGATTCCGAGGAGTCCGGCCCGCGGGCTCCGGACCCTTACGATTCGGACGTCCGGGCCAAGGAGTTGACCACCCGGCGGGCCAGCCACATCAGTCCGGACCGCCCGTTCAAGCCGGCCCAGCTGGCCAGGATCGATGAGGCCCTGACGCTGGCCTCGCGCGAGACCGGCTTGCTGTTCAGCGTGTATGTCGGTGAGCTGGCCGAGCCCAGCAGGGCCACCGCCGAAGCGATGTTCGCCAAGCTCGCCGGCCGCCACCACGCGCCGGTGCTGGTGGCGATCTCGCCGGGGCAACGCCGGCTGGAGATCGTCACCGGCGGCGAGTCGGCCCGCCGGATCCCGAACCGGGTCGCGAGCCTGGCCGCGCTGGCCATGCGAGGGTCCTTCGCCAGCGGCGACCTGACCGGCGGGATCGTCACCGGCCTGCGCCAGCTCGCCGATGCCGCCGGCCCGGCCTGAGCACGCTCGTCCCGGCACCCCGGCTGATCAGGGCGGAACGCCGCCTACGGATTGGTCGGCTCGTTCGACGGAGTTGCTTAGTTAGCTAAAACATCTTCTCGATAGGCTATCGGCCGATGACTGCCACCCTGCCCGACCGCGCCCATGCCTCAGCGGTCGCCGCGCTCACCGCGTCCTACGCTGCCATCCCCGAGGGCAGCCAGGTCCGGCTGGCCAAGCGCACCTCGAACCTGTTCCGGCCGCGCAGCTCCCAGCCGCAGGCCGGCCTGGACGTCCGCGGCCTGGACGGGGTGCTCTCGGTCGACCCGGTTGCCCGCACCGCCGACGTGCAGGGCATGTGCACCTACGAGCGGCTGGTGGCCGAGTGCCTGCCGCACGGCCTGATGCCCAAGGTGGTGCCGCAACTCAAGACCATCACCCTCGGCGGCGCGGTGACCGGCCTCGGCATCGAGTCCTCGTCCTTTCGCAACGGGCTGCCGCACGAGTCGGTTCTGGAGATGGACGTGCTGACCGGCGCCGGGCAGCTGCTGACGGTCAGCCCCAGCCAGCACCCCGACCTGTTCGCCGGCTTTCCGAACTCCTACGGCAGCCTCGGCTACGCGGTCCGGCTGCTCATCGAACTGGACCCGGTGCGTCCGTTCGTGGCGCTGCGCAACGTCCGGTTCGCAGACCTCGAGGCGCTGTGCGCGGCGATCGGGCAGATCACCGCGGAGCGGGCCTGGGCCGGCGAGCCGGTCGACTTCCTCGACGGGGTGCTGTTCGGCACGAACCAGGCCTACCTGTGCCTGGGCCGCTGGGCCGACAGCCCGGCCGAGGCTGGGGTCACGGCTGCCAGCGACTACACCGGCCAGCAGATCTACTACCGCTCCATCCCGGCCCGCGAGCGGGACTGCCTGACCGTCTCGGACTACCTGTGGCGCTGGGACACCGACTGGTTCTGGTGCTCCGGCGCCTTCGGCGTGCAGAACCCGGTGATCCGGCGGCTGTGGCCGGCCAGGTACCGGCGCAGCGACTTCTACCACCGGCTGATCTCGCTCGATCACCGGTTCAAGGTCGCGGAGAAGATCGACCGGCTCCGCCGGCAGCCGCCCCGCGAGCGGGTCGTGCAGGATGTCGAGATCCCGCTGCACCGGACTCCGGACTTCCTGCGCTGGTTCGCCGGCAACGTGGCGATGTCGCCGGTGTGGCTGTGCCCGCTGATGTTGCGCGAGCCGGCGGCCGGTCTGCCGGGCTCTGATCCGCACGGCTCGGATGCGCGGGGCTCTGATCCGCAGGGCTCTGATCCGCACGGTGCCGACCGGCGCGAGGATCGGCACGGCTCGGTCAAGCCGTGGCCGCTGTACCCGCTGTCGCCGGGCCAGATCTATGTCAACGTCGGGTTCTGGGGAACCGTGGCGATCACCGACGGCCGCGCCGACGGCGACGTCAACCGGCTCGTCGAGGCGGCAGTCGCCGAACACGACGGGCACAAGTCGCTGTACTCGGACGCCTACTACGACAGGGCCAGCTTCGCCGCGGTGTACGGCGGTGCGGTCTATGCCGAACTCAAGGACAGATACGATCCCGGCCACCGGCTGACCGGGCTGTATGAGAAAGCGGTGGGACGCAGATGAAGATCGCCGATCTGGTGTCGATGCTGACTGTCGACGGCGCGCCGATGCGCTTCGAGGCCTACGACGGCAGCGCGTTCGGCCCGGCCGACGCGGCGATCACCCTGGAGCTGGTCAACGAGCGGGGGCTGCGCTACCTGGCGACCGCGCCGGGCGACCTGGGGCTGGCCCGGGCCTACGTGCGGGGTGACCTGCTGCTGCATGGGGCGCATCCCGGCGATCCGTACGACGCGCTGCGGTCCCTGGGCGATTGGCGGTTCCGCCGGCCGACGCCCAAGGAGGCAGGAGTGCTGCTGCGCGAGATGGGTTGGCGCAACCTGCTGCCGCCCGAGCCGCCGGCGCAGGAGTCGCTGCCGCGCTGGCGCCGGGTGATGGAGGGGCTGCGGCACTCCCGTTTCCGTGACGCCCAGGCGATCGGCAAGCACTACGACGTGTCGAACGAGTTCTACGAGAAGGTGCTGGGGCCCTCGATGGCCTACACCTGCGCGGTGTTCCCGAAGCCGGACGCCAGCCTGGAGGAGGCGCAGGAGGAGAAGTTCGACCTGGTGGCCCGCAAGCTGGGCCTGGAACCGGGCATGCGGCTGCTCGACGTCGGCTGCGGCTGGGGCGGCATGGCCCGCCACGCCGCCAGCCACTACGGCGTGCAGGTGGTGGGCGTGACGCTGTCGGCCGCGCAGGCCGACTGGGGCGCGGCGGCGGTCGAGCGCGACGGGCTGTCCGGCCGGGTGCGGATCCTGCACAGCGACTACCGGGACGCGCCGGGCGCGGACTACGACGCGATCAGCTCGATCGGGCTGATGGAGCACGTCGGGGTGGGCAACTACCCGGCGTACTTCGCTTTCCTGAAGTCCAAGCTGCGCGACGGCGGCCGGCTGCTCAACCACTGCATCACCCGGCCGGACAACAAGCAGAGCCCCATGCCCGGCCAGTTCATCGACCGCTACGTCTTTCCCGACGGTGAGCTGACCGGCTCCGGGCGCATCATCACCGAGGCGCAGAACGCCGGCTTCGAGGTGCGGCACGAGGAGAACCTGCGCGAGCACTACGCGCTGACGCTCAAGCACTGGTGCGCGAACCTGGTCCGCAACTGGGACGCCTGCGTCGCCGACGTCGGCGAGCCGACCGCTCGGGTCTGGGGCCTGTACATGGCCGGTTCGCGATTGGGCTTTGAGACCAACGGCGTCCAGCTGCACCAGGTGCTGGCGGTCAAGGTCAGCGAATCCGGCGACGCGATGTTCCCGCTGCGCCCGAACTGGGGTTCCTAGCTAGGCGGAGCTGGGTTCCGAGGCAGGGCCGCCGGCGGCGATATCCAGCTCGCGAGCGCGCAACGACCGGGCCACCTCGGCGCGGCCCTCGCTGACCAGCCGCTGCAGCGCCGCCGGGTGGCCGGT
>DASZEI010000388.1:0-2284 GCA_035940975.1 Jatrophihabitans sp.
CCGAAGGAACTCCGCATGGACAGCACTTCGCTCCGGCTGGCCTACGCCGGCCTCCTGGACGCCGCCGAGACCGTGGCGGTGGCCGGCACCCGCACGGCTCCCCCACCCGGGGAGTGGAACGCCGACCAGCTTCTCGCGCACCTCGTCTCGGTCGACGCCGGCATCCTCGCCGCCGCCTGCTCCGTTGCCGCGGGCGGGCACGCCACGTTCGACAACCGGCTGTCGCTCGACCCCCGCAACCTCGCCCGGATCAACACCAGGTCCGGCGGTCAGGCGCGGCTGCGGCAGCGCATCCGGGTGCAGGGCGAGGCGCTGTGCGCCCTCGCGGAGCAGCTGAGCGAGGACGAGCTCGGCCAGCCGATCCCGACCGTGCTGCAGTCCGGCGCCACCCGGCTGGTCGACCAGCCGGTCAGCCTGCGCGACCTGATCTGCGGCCTCGCCGAGGACCACCTGCCGCGGCACGCCCAGCAGCTGCTCGCGCTGCTGCCGCAGGACGCGCTGCTCGCTTCAGCGAACGGTGGTGGGTCGGGTGGCTGACGTCCGAGCCGGGGACCCGGCCCCGCGCTGGCCGGGTGAGACGCGCTGGCCGGGTGAGACCGCGCAGTACCGCGCTGCTCGCAACGCGCTCACCGACGCCGAGCAGGACCTGACCAGGACCGTCGAGCGGGTCGCCCGGCTGCGCCGCGAGCTGCCGCCGGGCGGAGCCGTGCCCGAGGACTATGTCTTCTCCGAGGGTCCGCGCGACCTCGGCGAGGATGATGGGGCCCGGCCGGTCCGGATGAGCGAGCTGTTCGGCCAGCACCCCACGCTGCTGCTCTACAGCTTCATGTTCGGCGTGACCGGCGTCCCGTGCCGGATGTGCACCTCGCTCGTCGACGGGTTCGACGGAGCCGCCGCCGATCTGGAGCGGCGGGTGGGCTTCGCGGTGGTGGCGCCCGCTCCGCTGGCTGCGCTGCGCTCCTACGGCGCCGAGCGGCGGTGGCGCAACGTCCGGCTCGTCTCGGACGAGGACCAGGCGTACTCCCGTGCCTACGGCGGCGTGGATGCCGACGGGGAGCCGAGCACCCGGATGAACGTGTTCACCCGCCGGGACGGCTCGATCCGGCACTTCTACGCCACCGAGAAGCCGCCGTCGGACGCCGGCGAGGACAACCGGCACCTCGATCAGCTGTGGGCGCTGTGGGGAGCGCTCGATCTCACGCCGGAGGGTCGCGGTGCGGACTGGCGACCGGATCGGCCCCCGCGCCGCTGAGCTCCCGGGGCCCGCGGGTCGCTCCGGTGCGGTGGACCCCCGCCGCGCCGGCCGGGCGACCCGCTGGCCGCCGGGACCGCCGGTGCGGCACCCTGGGGGAATGCCATCAACGACCGGCACCGCTGGCATCGTCGGCACCGTCGCGCTGCTGGCGCGCTACCCGGTGAAGTCGATGCGCGGCGAGCAGCTCGCCTCGGCCGAGGTGGAGCGGCGGGGCCTCGTCGGCGACCGGGAGTGGGCGGTCTACACCCCCGACGGCGGCATCGGTAGCGGTAAGTCGAGTCGGCGATTCCGCCGGGTCGACGGGCTGCTCGGGTTCGGGCCACCTTGGACGAACCAGCCGCGCTGGCCCCGGTGATCTTCTCGCCGGCCGGCCGACGGTTCCGGGCCGACGACCCGCTGGCCGCCGAACTGCTCGGCGCCGAGTTGGAACGGCCGCTGCGGCTGGCCCGCGAGACCGACGTACAGCATCACGACGACTCCCCGCTGCACCTGGTCAGCACCGCCTCGGTCCGCGCGCTGTCCGAGCTGCTCGGCGAGCCGGTCGACGTCGCCCGGTTCCGCCCCAACCTGGTGCTGGAGGTGCCGGGCACCGGTTTCGTCGAGGACGGCTGGGTGGGTCGGGAGCTGCGGCTGGGCAGCGAGGTGGTGGTCCGGCTCGGCGACGGCATGCGCCGGTGCGTGATGGTCGACTTGGCCCAGGGCCCGCTCGGCCCGGACGGCCGGATCTTGAAGCTTCTCGGGCAGGAGCGCCAGTTGCTGCTGGGACTGAAGGCCCAGGTGGTGCGGACCGGAACCGTCCGGCACGGCGATCCGGCGTTCCTGGAGTGACCTGGTCGCCGGCCGATTGATCTGTCGCCGACCGATCCGACTGATCCAGGCCGGCCCGGCGGGAGCCGAGACGCAAGAAGGCCCGCCCGGCACCCTTGGGAAAGGATGCCTGGACGGGCCTGGCCTGCCAACGGGCGGCGGTCAGCTGACGGCGGTTACCGTCAGCCTGGGCCTCAGCGGTTGAAAGCCTGGTGCTGGTGG
>DASZEI010000389.1:0-12278 GCA_035940975.1 Jatrophihabitans sp.
CGGTGGTCGCGGCGAGCAGGGCGGCGTCGGCCACCAGCGGGTGGCTGAGCAGGGTGGCGAGCAGCGTCTGCGGCAAGGTGGTTTCTCCTGTCAGCTCGAAGTCGTCGCCGGGTCGCCCGGGCGGCGGGCGGTCCGGACCAGGTATCCGATGCCCAGCACGACGACCACGCCGTGCATCAGTGCAGCCACCGCCAGCGGCGTCCACACCTCCAGCAGGCCCGCGGCGATCAGCAGGCCGATGCCCAGGCCCGCGTTCTCGGCCATCGCGGTCAGGCCGAAGAACAAGCCGCGCGCCGGGTTCGGCTCGGCCTGCACCCTGGTGGTGTAGGCGATCTCGGTGAACCCGTCGGCGAGGCCGGCGACCAGGGCCACCAGCAGCACCCAGGGTTGGTGGAGGCCGGAGAACGCGGCGATGAAGGCCGTGGACATCACGGCGGTGCCGATCACGAACGCGCGCTCGTCGTGCCGGGGTCCGCTCTTGTAGACCCGGGTCACCAGCTGGTGGGCGGCGAACAGGCCGACCGCCCACGCGGCCCAGAAGTTGCCGACGAAACCGGCCGGGTTGCCCGGTTGCAGCTGGGTGGCATAGATCGGGATGCCGATCTGGTGCGAGGCCGAGCCGAAGCTGTCCAGGCATCGGACGATCACGATCGCCAGCACCGAGGGGGCGGCGGTCAAGGCGACCAGCACGAGCTTGCCACGTGCCGCGAGACCCGGCTTGTCCTGGTGCCGGACCTGCACGCGGCGCGGGAAGCGCAGTCCGACGGTGCCCAGCACCAGCGCGGAAATGCCGAAGGTGCCGGCATCGACGAGGAACGCCGCCGTGTAGCCGACCCAGGACACCAGCAGGCCGCCGGTCGCGAAGCCCAGTGCCATCGCCACGGCGCGGCCGGTCACGAGCCACCCGTTGGCGCGCATGCGGTGCTCGGCACCGACGAACTCCGGCACGGTGGCGCGCAGCAGCAGTTGGCTGGTGGTGGTCAGCGATCCGATCGAGATCGCCAGCACCGGCAGCAACGCCAGCCGGACGCCGTTCGGGGACAGGGCGAACACCAGGAGCACGGACGCCTGCACGAGGTCGCAGCCGATCATCACCGCGCGCCGCGGCAGGCGGGCGGCCACGGTCCCGCCGGCCATGCCCGCGACGAACCCGGTGGCCATCCGCAGCACCATGAACAGGCCGGTGGCCACTGCGCTGCCGGTCGTCTGGTAGACGAACAGCTGCAGCGCCACCAGGTTCAGGTAGCTGCCGAAGGAGGACGCCCCGTTGCCGGCGACCAGCAGCTGGAACCGGCGCCAATCGGCGCGGTCCAGTCCGGGTTCGGCCACCGTGGCCGGGCTGAGTTCGGTCAACGCGTCAGTACCCCGCCGTGCGGTGGGTGTCGAGCGCCCGGGTGGGCACCAGGAAGCTGCGATCGAAGCTGAGCACGACTTCGCCGGTCGACTTGCGGCCGATGGTGCGGCAGTGCGCGATGCCCTGCCCGGGCCTGCTCTCGGACAGCCGCTTGCCGGTTACCTCGCTTTCCGCATAGAGGGTGTCGCCGATGAACACCGGGGCGGGCAACTCGATCCGCTCCCAGCCCAGGTTCGCGATCGCCTTGCCGCTGGTGCTGCGGGCGGCCATCCCGCCGACGATGCTCAGGGTGACCAGGCTGGACACCAGCGGCTTTCCCCAGGTGCCCTGCTCGCTGAACGCGGCGTCGATGTGCAGCGGGGAGTCGTTCATGCTGAGCATGGACATCAGCACGTTGTCCATCTCGGTGATGGTGCGACCCGGGCGGTGCTCGATCACGACCCCGACCTGCAGGTCCTCATAGCAGAACCCGACGACCTCACGGAACCGGTTCTCCCCGATCTGCGTGTAGCCGCTCGGATGCTGGGGTGCCACTAGGTGTCTCCGATCGTTATGCAATGGCGGTCACGTGGTCAGCTCGGTGACGTGGCCGACGAACTCGGTGATCAGCTCGGCCGACATGTCCGCGCGGATCATCACCCGCAGCCCCGCCTCGCCCTTGGGCACGATCGGGAAGAAGATCGCGGAGCTGTAGAAGCCGCGCCGGAACAGCTCGGCGGACAGCGCCACCGCCCGGTGCGCCTCGCCCACGTCGATCCGGCGCACCGGCAGCCCGTTGCCCGCGAGCGGGGTGGGCAGCAGCCGATCGAACAGGGCGAGGTTGGCGACCAGGGCGGCCTGCAGCTCGCCCAGCTCCGCGGACCGGTGCACGGCCGCGCTGCCCAGCGCGGCGCCGATGGTGGGCACGGACACGTCCTGGGACCAGCCGAGCGGGCCGCCGTGCCGGGACAGGAACTCCGCCTTGCGCCGGCTGTCGACCATGGCGATCCCACCGCCGCTGCCGAAGCCCTTGCCCAGGCTGGTCACGATCGTGGTCAGCTCGGACACCTCGGTGTGCGACCTGACGAAGCCCTCACCGCGCTTGCCCATCAGCGACACCGAGTGCGAGTCGTCGATGTAGAGGTACATCCCGTACCGCTGCTGCAGGTCGAGCAGCCCCTCGAGCGCGGCAGCCCCGCCCATGGAATACGCGCCGTCGCCGACATAGGCCACGCTCGGGTACTTGCGACAGATGTCCTCGAGGAAGTCCAAGTCGTTGTGGCCGCAGGTGAGCACCAGACTCTCCTCGGCGCAGATGGACTTGACGTAGGACATGGAGAAGTGCGCGAACCGGTCGAAGACCATCACCCGCGGCCCGCCGGGGGCCAGGTGCCCGGACGCCACCAGCGGCAACACGCCCGCGGTCACCGCGGAGCAGGTGACGGCCAGCAGGGTCTGCGCGCCGAACAGGTCGTTCAGCTCCTCCTCCAGCCGGGCCTGGATGGTCGGACGGATCCGGGTGGTGGACATGCCCAGCTCGATGGTCCCGGCCTCGCGCACCGCGTTGATGGCGCCCTCGAGCACCGCGGGGTGCCGGTTGAGGCCGAGGTAGGAGCAGGACACCATGTTGGCGAAGGCATGCCCGGAGTCCGGCAACACCAGCCGGTCGTTGGACTCGTGGTCGACGACCATGTCGATGAGCCCGTTGTCCGCCGCGGCCTGCCAGACCGGATCGGAGTTGCCGACCAGGGCGGCGCTGTTGCGGAACCGGCGTGCGCCGCGCACGTCCTGGATCGCCTCGAGTGTCGGGTCAGCAGTCATGGCATCACGCTCTCGGTCTGGGTGAGGAGGCCGAACTCGGCGAGCAGTCGCTGCGCCGCCTCGAAGAAGGGTTTGCCGACCATCTGGCCGTCGACGGTGGTCACCGCGTCGCCGCTGCGCAGCGCGGCCTGTACCACCCGGGTGGCGTGCTCGATCTCAGCCTCCGTCGGCGAGAACGCCTCGGTGATTACCGGCAGCTGCTCCGGGTGCAGCGCGATCTTGCCGCTGAACCCGAGCTCGCGGCCCTGCCGGGACTCGTTACGCAGTAGCGTTCGGTCGGCCAGGTCGAAGGTCGGCGCGTCGATGGCGTGCAGGTCGTTGGCCCGCGCGCTGGTCACCAGTAACGAGCGGGCGTGCACGAGCGGCTCCCAGGCCAGGCCGATGCCCAGGGCGGCGGCGTAGTCGGCGGCGCCGAAGATCAGCGCCCGCAGGCCGTGGCCCGCGGCGGCGATCTCGGGCAGCCGTTGCACCCCGAGCGGGGTCTCGATCACGGCGAACAGCTCCACGCCGCCGCCGAGCACCCCGGAGACGATCTCCAGGTCCCGCGGCGACTCGACCTTGGGGACATGCACGACCTGCGGCCGCGCGGGGAACTCCCGCAGCGCCAGCAGGTCCCGCAGCCCGTCGGGCTCGACGATGGTGTTGATCCGCACCCCGCACCGGACGGGTAGCCCCGCGGCCGAGGTGAAGAACCGCACGGCCGCGCGCCTGGCCTCCTCCTTGCGCAGCAAGGGGACGGCGTCCTCCAGATCGACGACACACATGTCGGCGCCCGAGGCGAGGCAGGTGGCGTAGCGCTCGACCGCGGTGGCGGGCGTGCAGAGGGTGGTGCGGCAGTACTGGCTGAGCATGGATCAGGCCACCTCACGCACGTCGACGAGCACTTTGCCGATGGTCTTGCGGGCGGCGAACTCCTCGTGGGCCGCGGCGATCTCCGACAGCGGCCAGATCTTGTCGATCCGCGCGGTCAGCCGGCCGGTCCGGGCCAGCTCGAACAACTCGTCGGCGATGCCGGTGAGCAGCGCCCGGTCATCGACCAGGTGCCGCATCCAGAACCCGGCCACGCCGATCGAGGAGTCGGTCAGCTCCTCGGTGCTGACGTTGATCCAGCCGCACCCGGCGGCCCCGCCGCGCCAGCCGTAGCAGACCAACCGGCCGAACGGAGCGAGCCCGCTCAGCGCCGCGGTCGCCTGCGTCCCACCACTACCGTCCACGACGAGGTCGACACCGCGGCCCCCGGTGAGCGCGCGCAGCTCGCCGATCTCCTCCGGAGCCAGGGTGACGTCGGCGCCGAGTTCGGTCACCACCGCCCGTTTCGCCGCGGTGGACGCGATGCCGATGACCGGCTTGGCCCCCAGTGCGGCTGCCAGCTGCACCGCCAGATGCCCGACACCGCCGGCAGCCGACGTGACTGCCACCGACTCACCCGGGCGGACGCGACCGGCGAGCTTCAGGGCGCCGTAGGCGGTGACTCCCTGCTCGAACAGGGCAATGGCCTGGGTGTCGTCGATGTCATCGGGCACTAGCACTGAATGCGCGTCGGCCGCGGCGACGACCTGCGAGTACCCACCGCCGCGGCGCATCAGGGCCACAACCCGCCTGCCGTCGCGCCGCCGCCGTCCGACGACGTCGACACCCAGCACGGCGGGCAGCCGGATCCCGGGCTCGGCTCCCCTGCGGTGCTCGAGGTCATCGAAGTTCAACCCGGCGAAGGTAACGTCGACGAGGCTGAATCCGCCACCACACAGGGGTTCCTCGACCTGCTCCACGCGCAGTACGCTCGGACCACCGAACTCCCGCAGCACGGCGGCCAGCACTCCAGTAGTCACGGACGTCGCTCACGTAACACGAAAAGCTCCAGCTACCACGAGAATTGGCACGGCGGACTTCCTGCGGTGATGGTACAAACCTACTTAAACCCTATTCAACCTATCCTAAGCTTCTGCGTTTGGGAACGGCGCGAGCACATCTAGGCGACGATCGACTCCCGGGCTTACTACCCGTTCCGGCAAAAGCGCAGTCACACCGGTGCATGCTGGTCGAGACAGCACTCGTAATCCGCTTCTCGTGCGATGTCCGCGCTTCGGCCCTGCGTCGCATCGGGAAGCCCCTACCTAACAGGTATCTGACCCTGTTAGCCGGTAAGCCGAACGCGCGAGTTCCGCCGGTATCCTCCGCTGGTGCTAGGCCGTGCCAAGCAGGCGATACGTGGCTACATCCATGCCGCCGTCAAAGAGGCAGTCGATACCCAGAACATCGTGCGGCATCAGGACCTCGGCCCGGAGCTGGAGCGCAACTGGGCCGCAATCCGTGACGCAGAGGCCCGGGCCGCGTCCCAAAGAGCCGATGCGGATCAACGCCGTCTTCGCTGGTTCAGCGCCGTTTCGCTCCTCTGCCTGCTCATGTTCGGTGGAGCAGGCGGCACGTTCGCACGTCGAGCGGTGACCGGCTTCGACTCGCCCGACATGACGAAGGGCAGGGGGTCGATGACGATCGGCATCGCCGGCATGCCACTGACTGTTGATAACAGTGTGAGGATTGCTTACAACTACTTCGAGGAAGGGCCCCGCAATACCAGTCTCTCCGTCCTGTTTCCGTCAGCCTCCATCGGCAAGAAATGGGTGATCGTTCTCCGAGGGGAAGCAGTTCTGTCCGACCCGTCGATCCTGTCGCGAGGTGAAGGGTCGATGTCCATTCGTAACGCCGCGTGCCTCGGCGACACCGGTGCCGCACGGCTGGAGCCCGTCACGTGTCAGGTTATTGAAGGAGTTGTACAGCCGTACCTCGACCGGGCCGGCCAGGTAGGCCTTGTTGCGGACCCCTCGCTGTGCGAGATATCGCACAGCGACGGGTACACGACGCACGCCGAGAGCTTCCTGATCGCGGGCACCACAAACCCTGTCACTTCGAGAACATGGGCTGAAAGAACGATATCCCTGCCCGGCTTCGAATTCTGGGGGACGCAGGCATCATTACAGGACCTATTTCAAGAACTGCACATCGAAGCACCCGCATTCCAGCCACATATCGCCAGAGTGTGCAATTCCATTTCCATCCCTGCGGATAGCAACGTCAGGCAGATCTCGAACCCGCAGCCACAAGAGTCCAACGAACACTACCTCTTATGGAATGTAAACCCCGAGAAGGCCCTGCCTGGCGGGGAGCGTGACACGGTGGCATTCCGGAAAAAGAACGCTGACAAGCTTCAAAATGCCTACATCATCATAGCGGGCGTCTTCTTCGCCGTCGGCGGTGGTTTCCTGCCTGTGCTGATCCAGAATGCGTTCGCCCTGCGTCGCCGCGGCAGGAACACCGCGCAACCGGCCGCGTGAGCGCTGCAGCCAAGGACCCTCGGGCGAACCTTTCGTAGTGCCGCTGTAAGTCGAACCGGTCGTCGATGCCCCTTCCGGCTATCCGGGGCCGTCCGCGGCCTGTACGGGCTCGACCTGGTCGAAACGCAGGCCGCTGCTGCCCGTACCGCGGCCGGTCTCGGCGCGGCGACCGATCCACAGACAGGTCCGGCCGTTGTACCAGCGGACCCGCTGGTAGGCCCGGGTGAGGAGTTTGCCTGTGACCGGCACGTCTTCCTCGTTCACGTACCAAGGCAGTTCAGGCTCGTTGAGCAGCGCGCCCTTGGCCCGGATCACCTCGCGGGGCGGTGTCCCGAGCCGCGGCATGGCGGCGCGCTGGAACACGATGTCCTGAGCCGCGCCCGGGCGCTGGACGGGGATGAACGGGATCCAGTTCTCGGGCACGGCGTTGCCCAGCAGGTAACGGACTGCCGCCGGGGAGTCGGCGATCGGATCGGCGAGCACTCCGGTCTTGTCGGCCGCGTCGTAGCCGTTGATGCCCTGGCCGGTTGCGGCCGGGATGACCTCCTCGATCGCCCAGACGAGGTTCGCCGTCTCGTCGCGCACGAACTGCACGCGCTCGAGCGGCTCGCTCTCAGCCGGCTGGCCCAGGGCGGACGCCAGGAGGAACTGACGGTTGTAGCCGCCGAGATCGCCTGCGTTGCTCAGGTTGAACAGGCTCCAGGACTGCCAGGAGCCCTCCCCCTCGTCGGCGGCGCGGATGACGGTGCGATCGCCGAAGACGTCGGTGACCACGAGCCCGAGCACCTCGCACAGCGTGTTCACCGGCAACCGATACGGGATGACGTACCAGTCGTTTCCGTAGACCAGGCCCATCTCGGCGAAGACCAGCAGCAGCTGGTCGGTCGTCTGGGCGTTGAGGGCGCCGAAGTTGACCTGGCGTTCCTCCATTTCCCAGAAGCGAGGATTCGGAACGCCCTTGAAGGTCGCGGGAGCCGGCACGAAGGAGATCGCCTCCCGCAGCGGAGCGGGCGCCACATAGGCGGGGTCGGCGATCTGCAGGTTCAGCGCCCCCGGATCGAGCTCGAAGCTGAACCAGTCCAGGCGGCCCTCGTCGTAGCGCCGGGCGGTGAGTCCGAGCTGCTCACCCCCCTCGGTGGGTGCCGCGGCCGCGAAGCTGTAGCTGAGCCGCCCGGCGTCCCACACCGGCGCAGCGCCCGGTTCCGGCTGGCTGTACTGCCGGGCCAACCAGCGTCGGTACTGCTCGATCACGGGGGTCATCGCCGCGACGTCGGCCGCGTCGAGCGGCACATCAGCGGCGAACGTGCCGGCCTCGATCGCCGCGAGGGCGGCTGCTCCGTCGAAGGCCAGCCGCTGGGTGGCCAGGTACAGGTTGCGCCCGTCGACGTCGCCCTGGAAGTCGCCTCCGGCCGGGGCGAATGCGAATGCGCTGCGGTAGCGCGGCAGGTACTTGGCGCGCAGAGCGGCCGGGTGCAGCGCGAGCAGGTACTGGCCGGCCTGGACGCGCAGGGCGTGCGTGAACGGCACCTGCTCGTGCTCGACGAGTGACTCCAGCGGCACGCTGTCGTCGAAGACCTGCGCGGGCCCGGCCCCCAGCCGGACCCGGTCCAGCGTCGCCTGGCGGGTGAGCAGCCGCGCGTCGATCGGCGAGGCGGCGTCCTCGGCCTCGAGTTCGCCCAGCTGCCACTGCCGGGTCAGGAACCACAGCGGGTCACGGACCTCGGCGCGCAGGCTGCGGCTGAAGTCCGGTGTCCGCGGCCGAGCCTCGAGGCGGTTCCACGCGGTGATGGCCGGATCGCGGAACAGCTGCGCGAGCAGGGCGGGGTTCGCGGTCATCAAGTCCGTCAACCTGACCATGTCAGCCTCTCGTCTCTGCGGCCGCGTCGGTGACGGAGATGTGCAGCGCGGATTCGCGGATCGCGGTCCAGACCAGCGAGTAGTCCAGCGACACGCTTGCCCGGCCGGTGCTGAACTCCGCGATGACGGCCGGCAGCAGGGTGCCGATCCCCGCCATGGCGCCGAGGTGGTCGGGCTCGACCGCGCGCAGCCGCGCACGGCGGAACGTGTCGCGCACCGTCTCGACCAGGTCCTCCCAGCTCCAGCTCCCGGTCTCCTCCGGGGTCACCGCGAGCAGCAGGGCCTGCGGCGGCTCGCTGTTGGGCGCGTCGTAGTTGAACGTCAGACCCGTGACTTCGGAACGGTTGGGGATGCTCTCGCCCCACTCGTCCACCAACAGCCCGCTCTGCGGCCCGGTCGGGTCGAAGCCCTGCGGCAGGTGCTGGACGATCGCCACGGTGTCGTGCACGACCTCCGTCCCCTCGGCGAACTCCACGCCCAGCCAGCTGTCGCCGTCGCGGTGCGGCAGCTGGATGGGCGACATCGGCAGCGGGGCCGCCAGCCTGGCCTCGGCCATGGCGCGCACCATCTCGAACCCGTGTACCAGCGGCCGCACGCAGGCGACGCCGTGGAGCCACTCGGTGACCGGCAGCGCCATGCCGATGCCACGGGCATGGTCGAGGAGGTGGTCACGGTCGGCATGCGCGGCTGCCACCGCCGCCGGGTCGATGAAGCTGAACCGCGGTATCAACAGGAAGTCGCCGCCCAGCCACCCCTTCACCAGGTCGGCGAGCATCTCGACCTTGCGGTCGGCCGGGTAGGCCCCCGCGGAGATGTCCAGCAGGCGGGCGTCGGTCTCGGCGGCGAGGACGTCGTGGCGTGCCAGGACGGAATCTGCCTGGGCCCCCAGCGCGTCGAGCTGCTGGCGACCGGTCCCGACCGCGGAGGCGGGAAAGGCGTAACCGAACCCGGCGTCGGCGACGGCCAGCAGTGCCGATCGCAGCGCCTCGACGGTGGCGGCCGGAGCGCCAGGCGCCCTGGCCTCAGCCAGCACCTGCTCCAGCGGCGGCGACAGCGGGAGGGCCTCGCTGTTGCGCATCAGCTTGCGAAGCGAGCCGAGCCTGGCCCGGACCCGCGCCACCAGCTCGGCCACCTCGATCCGGCCGGGGTTGTCCGCGGCCTGCGCCGCGTCGTTCGACGCGCTCTGGAAGTGCCGGGCGTTCAGCGGACGGCAGGAGCCGAGCAGGCGCCGCAGGCGGTCGACGAGCGGCAACACCTCGGCGAACGTCGCGGCGCCGGCAGCGCCCGCGTCGCCGAACGCGATCTGGACGAGCGCGTCGTCGGGCACCGCATGGGCGCGCGCGAACGCGTACCGGACCCGGGTCTCCAACTCAGCCTCACTGCTCTGCTGAGGCTGGCTCCGCACGAGGTAGACGACATCGATCGGCTGCAGGCCCAGCGCCGCCAACGAGACGGTGCCGCTGGCCAGCACGCTCGCATCAGCCGCGATGGCCTGTACCCGGCAGTGGATCTGGGCGGGGTCGCCCAGCAGCGAGCCCAGCCAGGCGTTCAGCGCCGGTTCGAGCAACGCCCGCTGGCTGAGGCTCGCCCCGGCCGGCCACGGGGTCGGGTGCGCGGCGGTGGAGAGCTGGACGGCGAGGCGGTTGGTGAACGAGATGGCCGTCCCGCGCGGGGTGTTCACGATCTCGATGTCGGCAGGCACGGTCCCGCGGCCGACCGACTGGACGACAGCGGCCGCGCGATCGAAGTTGCCCAACGCCAGCTGGTAGGCAGCCTCGGCCGTGAGCAGGTCCCGCAGCGCGTCCATGGTGTCCTCGACGCTGTCCTTCTCCTTCCGCAGCGCGGCCTGCTGATCGCCCGAGAGAGCCTGCAGCTCCGCGATGCCCCAGGGGAATTCCCCGGCGCGCGCCAGGTCGACGCCGTTGACCACCTGGTGGTCCTCGGTGACGGTCGCGGCACCTGCCCCCGCCTCCGCGTCGGCCGCCTGCGGCACCCGCGTCAGCCGGATCGGGAACGCGGCGCGGAACAACGGCTTGAGCTGGTCGAGGACGACCGGCGCGCCAGGACGCGTCGTCCAGTCATGGAGCCCGCGCTCGAACTGGGCGCCGAGCAGCGCCTCCAGGGACTGGCCGCCGCGGAAGCCGTCGAGCAGGTACCGAGCCCGCCGCACCCGGTTGGAGGAGAGGTTCACCGCCAGCGAGTCCGGCTCGGCCGGCGTGGCGTGCGTGAGGTAGCCGTTGCGCAGCAAAGCGGCCGCGGTGGCGTGGTTCAGCGACGCCGCGTGGACGTAGCCGCCGTTGCCGACCTGTTCGACGTACTCGCCCCGGTCCTCGCGCAGCTCCGGGGGCAGGCTCCGCGCCGGCACCGGCCTGCGCCTGCCCGGAGCCGGGCGGACGTTCTCCAGGTAGCCGTAGGCGCCCAGGTAGACCCCCGCTCGCCGCTCGGCGACCGGGGCGTCGAGGTGGCGCTGCCGGTGCAGTCTCCGGGTGAACAGCGAGGTCTGCCAGGCGTCCAGCCGGTAGCTGAGGGTGTCGACATGCTCGACCAGGACTCGTTCCAGCCGCGCGGTGCTGGCCTGTCGCAGCCAGCTCAGGGCCTCGCGCTGCTCGGCAACGCCGCGCCCGGCGCTCCCGGTCAATTGCGGTGAGTGCAGCACCTCGAGCAGCGGACGATCCGATATCGCACTCGCGACGACGCTGCTGGCCGGAGCGCGCAACACCTCCCAGGTCGAGGGCGTCGGCCGTGCGCCGATGTTGAGGAACTTGCGCGAGCGGATCAGCTCGTCGGCCTCGACGTCGTGCGTGCCGAGCCAGGAGCGCACCCCCCGCGCCGACTCCATGGCGAGGGAGAAGTGCAGGAGCATGTAGAGCAACGACGCGGGCCGTGGCGCGCCGCCGAAGTCCTGGGCCTCCAGCGCGTCGGCGTCGGCGGCGTGCTCCAGCAGCCAGTCCAGGTAGTTCTTGCCCGAGGCGGCGTCGTACGGCTTCACGGGCGTGGTCTCCGACAGGGGCTGGCCGTCGATGAGCTGGGCCGGGTCGAGCAGCGTGTGGTAGTGGCGCCAGATCAGCTGGAACAGCAGCGGGAGCGGCTTGCCAGCGCCCTCCGGGCTCTGCGGGGCATAGCCCAGGTCGACGAGCAACCCGCGCGCGGCCATCCCGTCGAAGATCATCTTCATGATGTCGGCCAGCTCGCTGCCGCCGGACACGAAGGACTCGATGTTGCGCAGCGTGTCGTAGCTGTAGCCGACCCGCTGGTAGAACTCCTCGGACGTCGGGTGCAGCCCGAGGACGTCGAGCAGGTGCGCCGCCCCGTCGCCGGGGGCTCCGATCCGGGTCAGGTTCGGCAGGACCGTGGACCAGGCCTGGTCCAGCCTGGCCAGGACGTGGTGGAGGTGGCCCTCGAACGGGTCCGCGAGGTCGCGGCCGGCACTGGTGGGATTCGGACGGCCGGCTGCCGCACGCCACCGGCTGAAGGCGCTGGTCGGCAGGATCCCGTACGGCTGCGCGCCGACCCGGATGGCGGCGATGGGGCCCCGGCCCGTGACGGTGTCGGTGACGTGACGGCGCAGCGCCCAGAGCGTGTCCTCCTCGACCACGTTCTGGAGCATGTGGTCGAGGTAGTAGCCCAGGGTGCCGGCGTAGAGCGCCCGGTTCGCGGCGACCGCGTCCGCGTTGTCGGTGAGGTCGGCGCCGGTGGCGTGCAGCAACGGGTCATAGTCCAGGCCCAGCAGGTCGGCGAGCCGTTGACCGTCGGTGGCACGCGAGCGGTCCTGGATCGGCTGGAACAGCGGCGCGCCCACCTCGATCGCGCTCTCCTGGCCGGCACGGCCCGATCGGGTGTAGCCCGAGTCGTTCCCGCCGGTGTTGTTGGTCGCCGTGCCCTGCCGCACCAGCGCGAAACCCGATCGTGCGTAATGGTGGTTGTCGATCAGGTCC
>DASZEI010000390.1:0-9550 GCA_035940975.1 Jatrophihabitans sp.
CGCGCGTTCCACGATTCGAAAGACGTTGCTACGAAGCCGACGAGACTGCGATTCGGGTCAGTCGCCACCCAGGCGTCGGTCCAAGGTTTGTTCTCGTCGCGGAGCTCGTGTGCCAGGACGTCGAAGCCTTGTCGACGTGCCTCCGGCAGTTGACGGGATACTAGACGTAATTCGAGTCCGACCCTCTCCACCTCGAACACGCGATTCGTCTCGTAGGAGGTGTCCAGCTCGCGTAGCGCTTGTTCGTCCTGCGGCATCGCCAGACGTCTGATCTGCAGCCTTGACATGGCTACCGACTGTAAGTCACCGATCCGCCTCTGAGACATGTCGGCGCTGCCCATTTCTTGGCTCAAGACGTTTGGCTCGACTGACCCACTAGCGTTATTCCGATGGATGCCTGCGGTGCACGCTGACCAGGTAGCCGGCCGATTCCTCGGCACCGTCCCAGCTGCCGTGCCGTTGCACTTCGTCCAGGCCGGCCTCGGCACACGCGGCAAGGTAGTCAGCGGCCGGCGTCACGGGGCAGCCGGCCGGCAGGTGTGCGGAGTCCAGGCCGAAGCCGGCGACCAGCAGCCCGCCGGGCGCCAGCACCGCGGCCAGCCGTCGCACCGTGGCGGCCAGGGTGCCAGGGGCCAGCAGCGGGATGACGTTGCCGGTCGCCACCACCAGGTCGAAGCCGGCTGCCTGGGAGTCGGCGGCGGGTGCCTGCGAGGCGGCGGGCGCCTGGAGGCCGGCCAGTTCGAGAAGCCGGCCCAGGTCCGGTAGCGCGGCCAGGTCGGCGGTCAGCCACGGCAGGTCCGGCCTGGCCCGGCGCGCCTCGGCCAGCATCGAGGAGTCCACATCGACCCCGACGACCCGGTAACCGAGGTCGGCGAGCCTGATCGCGACCCGGCCAGTGCCACAGCCGGCGTCGAGCACTTTCGCCGGGGCGGTCTGGCTGGCGGGGGCCGGCAGCAGGCCGGCGCAGAAGTCGGCCTCGCCGTGCACGTCCTTGCCGGTGGCGGCCAGCCGGGTGAAGCGGGCGGCGTACTCGGCACCCGACGCCCGGCCGGCCAGCTCTGCCCACCGGGTGGCTGGCCGACTCTCCTCGTCCATGGCCTGACGGTAGCGGAGCCGGACCGGCTCAGCCGCGGACCTCGACCACCGTCTTGAGCACCGCCGGATCGGTCTGCCCCATGCGCAGCGCGTCCTCGGCGCGCTCCAGCGGCACCCGGGCGCCGACCAGGGCGTCCAGCGGCACCCGCCCGGAGGCGGCCAGCGCGATCGCGGCGGGATAGGTGTTGGCGTAGCGGAACGTCCCGGTCACGGTCAGCTCGCGGTTCTGAATCGCCTGCACCGGCAAGGTCATCGAGGCGTTCGCGCCCAGTCCGACCAGCACCGCGGTGCCGGTCGGGCGCAGCGCGGTGATGCCGGCGCCGGCCACCGCTTCGATGCCGGTGCATTCCAGCAGCACGTCCGCGCCGATGTCGGCGAGGTCCGTGCCGGCGGGCACCGCCTGGTCGATGCCGAGTTCCAGGGCCTGCTCCAGCCGGGCGGCGTTGATGTCGGTGACGGCGACGTGCGCGGCGCCCGAGGCGCGGGCCACCAGCCCGGCCAGCGCCCCGATCGGGCCGGCTCCGGTGACCAGCACCCGGGAGCCGGTGGTCACGCCGGCCTTGCGGCAGGCCCAGATGCCGACCGACAGCGGCTCGATCAGCGCGGCACCGGCATCCGACAGCGAATCGGGCACCGGGAACGCGAAGTCGGCGTCGATCACCACCCGCTCGGCCAGCGAGCCGTCGACCGGCGGGGTGGCGAAGAACCGGACGTCCGGGCAGAGGTTGTACCGGCCGGCCCGGCACTGGTCGCAGCGGCGGCATGGGACGCCCGGCTCCAGCGCCACCCGCTGGCCGAGGGCGAGGTGGCTGACCGCCGAGCCGACCGCGATCACGGTGCCGCCGCTCTCGTGGCCGAGGATCATCGGCGCCTCGACGACGTGCTCGCCGATCCGGCCGTGCTCGTAGTAGTGCACGTCCGAGCCGCAGATGCCCACCGCGGAGATCTCGACCAGCACCTCGTGCGGGTCCGGCTGCGGAGCCGGGATGTCCTCGATGCGCAGGTCGTGGATGCCATGCAGGACGGCGGCGCGGTTGCTGGCCATGCCCTCGATTGAACCAGCTCGCATCGGCGATGATCAGAGCCATGTTCGACGGGTTCGACGAGTGGGATCTGAGCGTGGCCGACGGGGTGAGCCTGCACGGTCGCAGCGGCGGCGATCCGGACAGTGGGTCAGCGGTGGTGCTGCTGCACGGCCATCCACGCACCCACACCACCTGGTACCGGGTGGCGCCGCTGCTGGTCGCGGCCGGTCACCGGGTGGTATGCCCGGACCTGCGGGGCTACGGCCGCTCGTCCAAGCCGGCGACCACGCCGGACCACGCCCCGTACTCCAAGCGGGCGATGGCGGCCGACGTCCGGGCGCTGATGAACCGGCTCGGCCACGACCGGTTCGCTGTCGTCGGGCATGACCGGGGCAGTTACGTCGCCATGCGGCTGGCCCTGGACTGGCCGGAGGCGGTCAGCGCGCTGGTGGTGCTGGACTGCGTTCCGATCGGCGAGGCGCTGGCCCGCGCCGACGCCAGGTTCGCCGCGGCCTGGTGGCACTGGTTCTTCTTCGCCCAACCGGGCAAACCCGAACGGGCCATCCTCGCCGACCCGGTTGCCTGGTACGGCGGTGATCCGGAGCAGCTCGGAGCGGAGAACTACGCGGACTACCGGTCCGCGATCGGCGACCCGGCCACCGTCCGGGCGATGCTCGAGGATTACCGGGCGGGCCTCGGCGTGGACCGCGCCGCGGACGACGCCGACCGGGCGGCCGGGCGCCGGATCGGCTGCCGCACCCTGGTCGCCTGGTCGCGGCACGACGATCTGGAGTACCTGTACGGCGACGTGCTGGAGATCTGGCGCGACTGGGCTGAGGACGTCCGCGGTGCGGTGATCGACAGCGGCCACCACATGGCCGAGCAGGCGCCGGAGCAGTTGGCCGCCGAGTTGGTCCGGTTCCTGAGGCAGCGGTAAACCGGTAGCGGTCATCGGGGAGACTGTCGGGGTGGATGACGAAACCAGGGCCCGGCGCGCGGCGTGTTCGCAGTTCCTCAACGGCGACGGGCTGGTGCAGCCGGCCGACTGGCTGGCCACCGTCAGCCCGGACGTGGAGCCCGACGTCTACGGCGACGGCGGCGTGGTCGCCGACCTGGAGCGCTACGTCGCCGAGCTGCTGGACAAGCCCGCCGCCGTGTTCCTGCCCAGCGGCACGATGGCCCAGGGCGCGACGCTGCGCGTGCATGCCGACCGGCGAACCAGCCGCACCGTGCTGTGGCACCCGGCCTGCCACCTGGACAACCACGAGGGCCAGGCGCACGCCAGGCTGCACGCGCTGATCGGCCGTCCGGTCGGGGAGCTGGACCGGCTGATCACGCTGGCCGACCTCGACGAGGTGGCCGAGCCGGTCGCGGCGCTGCTGCTGGAGTTGCCGCAGCGCGACCTCGGCGGCCAGCAACCGGGCTGGGACGAGCTCGCCGAGCAGGTCGGCTGGGCTCGCGACCGGGGCGCCGCCGTGCACCTGGACGGGGCCCGGCTGTGGGAGGCCTCGGCGGGCTATGACCGCCCGCCGGCCGAGATCGCGGCGCTGTTCGACACGGTGTACGTCTCGTTCTACAAGGGGATCGGGGCGCTGCCCGGCTGCTGCGTGGCCGGTTCGGCCGCCGACGTGGCGCAGGTCCGCGAGTGGCGTCGGCGGCTCGGCGGCACCCTGTTCGGCATGTGGCCGAACGCCGCGTCCGCGCTGGCGCTGCTGCCCGAACGGCTCGCCGAGATGGCAGCCCGGCTGCGGCATGCCCGCGCGATCGCCGCCGCGCTGGCCGGCGTCGACGGGGTGCGGGTGGTGCCCGACCCACCGCAGGCGCCGATGATGCACCTGCTGTTCGAGGTGTCTGCCGACCGGTTCGCCGACAACGCCCGGCGGCTGGCCGAGGAATCCGGCGTCTGGACCTGGGCGAAGGCGTCCGCGACCGGTGACCCGAGGGTGGTGCGCTGCGAGCTGAGCGTCGGTCGGGCCACCTGCCGGCTGACGCCGGCTGTGATTGCCGACACGCTGGCGGCGCTGATCGGCTGAGCAGACCCGGATAGCCCGGTAGATACAGGGCGTTCCGGCTGACTGCGCTGTCGGTACCGGCCGGTAGGAACGAGGCATGACCGCTGAAGCTCCGGACACCGCTGCTCCGAACAAGGCCGGGCAGCTGCTGCGGGTCCGGCGGATCTGGGCCGAGCCCGAGTCGTTGGCCAGTCCCCGCGGCCGCCAGGTCCTCGACCGGTTCCCGGCCGCCGAGATCATCGAGGTCGACTCGCACTGGAAGATCGAGGAGCTGCACGGCAACGCCGGCAACGTCGACCGGTGGGTCCGGGTCAAGACCGAGGATCTGGTGATGGGCGTCAAGAAATCGCTGGCGGCCCGCCCGAACGGCCGGTCGGCGGACTGGATCGCCCCGTCGCTGGCCAACGGTTGCGCGATGGCCTGCGCCTACTGCTACGTGCCGCGCCGCAAGGGTTACGCCAATCCGATCACGGTATTCACCAACGTGGACAAGATAATCGGCTACCTCACCCGGCACATCGCGCGGCAGGGGCCCAAGACCGAGCCGAACCAGTGCGACCCGCATGCCTGGGTGTATGACATCGGCGAGAACGGTGACTGCTCGGTCGACGCGCTGGTCAGCGACAACGTCGCCGACCTGATCGCCGCGTTCCGGGGCCAGCCGGGTGCCAAGGCATCGTTCGCGACCAAGTACGTCAACCGTGACCTGCTCGGCCTCGACCCGCAGGGACGCACCCGGATCCGGTTCTCCCTGATGCCGGAAGCCGATTCCCGCTTGCTGGACATCCGCACCAGTCCCATCGCCGCCCGGGTCGCCGCCATCGACGACTTCGTGGCAGCCGGCTACGAGGTGCACCTGAACTTCTCACCCGTCGTGCTGCGCGACGGCTGGTCGGCGGACTGGGCCGAACTGCTGCGCCAGGTCAGCGACGGCACCGGCGAGGCGTTCAAGGCGCAGGCAGCGGCCGAGGTGATCCTGCTGACCCACAACCGGCAACTGCACGAGGTGAACCTGGGCTGGCACCCCAAGGCCGAGGACGTCCTGTGGCGGCCGGAGCTGCAGCAGGCGAAGCGGTCGGAAAGCGGCGGGCTGAACGTCCGCTACCGCAACGCCGTCAAGTCCGAGGGGGTGCGGCAGCTGCGGGAGCTGATCGCCGCCGAGGCGCCCTGGCTGGGTATCCGTTACGCCTTCTGAAGGCCGCAGGCCGTCGATGCCACCGCAGGATGACGGTTCTGATGCTCGCGGGAGCACCGCGACGACGACATGGTCGCGTTCGCGGCCACTCAGTCGAGACAGAACTCGTTGCCCTCGACGTCCTGCATCACCAGGCACGACTCGTTGACGTCATCGGCAGTCAGCAGTTGCACGCGTGCCGCGCCGAGCGGGAGCAGTCGTGCGCATTCGGCCTCGAGCGCGGCCAGGCGCTCGTCACCCACGAGCCCGGTGCCGACCCGCACGTCAAGATGCACCCGATTCTTCACGACCTTGCCTTCCGGAACGCGCTGGAAGAACAGTCGCGGGCCCACCCCTGAGGGGTCGATGCAGGCGAACGCCGCACCCCGACGCTCAGGCGGCAGCGCGCGATCGAACTCGTCCCAGGTGGCAAACCCCTCCGGTGGCGGCGGTACGACGTAGCCCAACACCTCGCACCAGAACCGGGCGACGCGCTCAGGCTCCGCGCAGTCGAAGGTGACTTGGACCTGCTTGACCGACGCCATCGGTCCACCATAGAGGCGCGCCCCAGCCGTCGGCGCGCGGGTCGCGGTCTCGCGTGACCTGGGCGACGGCAAGCCTTCCAGCGGTGCCCTCTCAGTCGGGGATGACGGCGTCCGCCTCGACCTCGACCAGCAACTCCGGCTCGATCAGGGCCCGGACTTCCAGCATGGATGCGGCCGGCCGGATGGCGGCGAAGAACTCACCGTGGGCGCGCCCGACCTCCTCCCAGCGGCTGATGTCGGTGACGAACATCCGGGTCCGCACCACGTCTTCCAGGCTGGCGCCGGCCTGGTGCAGGGCGGCCTCGATCCGGCGGATCGCCTCCCGGGTCTGCTCGGCGATGTCGTCGCCGCCGACCGCGCCGCCAGCCGGCCGGGCTGCCGTGGTGCCGGCCACCGACACCCAGTTCCCGACCCGGACCGCGCGCGAGTAGCCGATCAGGGGCTCATACGTCCCGCCCGAGGACACCGTCTGACGCTCGCTCATGGGCCGCAGTATCCCAGCCTCGACCTGGAACTCTCGAAGCCGGCTGGCCTTCTCGAAGCCGGCTGGAGGTGCTCGCCAGCCGGCTAGAACAGGTAGCGCAAGTAGCTCTCCGGCCGGGACAGGAAAGCCCGCCAGTGGTTCACCAGTTCCAGGTCCTCCCAGCTCGCCGCCCGGATGCCGTGCTCTCCGAACTCGAGGATGGCGGCACCCGGCAAGGCGGCCAGCAGCGGGGAATGGGTAGCGAGCACCACCTGGGAGCCGGCATCGGCGGCCGCGGCCAGCAGGCTCAGCAACCGCAGGCAGGACGTGAACGACAGCGCCGCCTCGGGCTCGTCGAGCAGGAACAGCCCGCGCTCGGTGACCCTGGAGTCGAGGTAGCCAAGGAAGGCTTCACCGTGCGAGCGGGTGTTGAGGTTGCCGTCGAAGGCCCTGAGCGAGGTCCCGGCCGCGTCGACGTCGGTGAACAGGCCGTGCATCGCCTCGGCCCGCAGGAAGCAGCCGCCATCGGGCCGGGGTCGCTCACCCTGCAACGACAAAGCCCAGTGCAGGTCGGCATCCTCGTCGGCCGGCCCCGGTCCCCAGTGCTTGACGGCCGACCGCAGCCCCGACCGCCAGGCTGCCGCGACCGCCTCGACGAAGGTGGACTTGCCCGAGCCGTTCTCGCCGACCACCACCGTCACCCGGGGGTCCAGGTTCACGCCCGCGTCGCGGAGCGTCGCGATCGCCGGCACGTCGAAGTACCAGGCGTGCGGCATCCGCACCCGCGCCTGGTCGATCTCGACCCGATCCAGGATGGCCATCCGGCACACGGTATCCGGCTGCCCTCACAGCGGGCGGCCCGGGTTTGCCGGCAGTCGCCCGGACGTTCGGCCCTCTCAGAGCCGCCTGTACACCAGCGACCCGTCGCTGATCCGGGCTCGGACCCGCGCCGCGGTGGTATCCGGGTCGTCGCGGTCGTCGGTGAACAGGTGCCGCTCGTCGATCCCGGCACCGGCGAACTGCCGGTGCACCTGCTCGGTCGCCGCGAGGTCGCTGAAGCCGTGGCCGGTCCGGTCGGTGACCCGTGCCTGGCAGCAGTCCAGCGACGGCAGCAACACGGCGTAATGCATCTCCTCGAGCCCGGTCGCGGCCAGGAACGCCGCGGAGAACCACGGGCCGATCACCCCGTCGTAGACGACCTGGTAGCCGCCGGTGACCAGCCGGCCGGTCGCTGCGGCCGCTGCCCGGATCACCACGTCGTTCTGCTGGTTGGCTTCGTCCAGCCAGGGGTCGATGTAGCCCTGCCGGACGAAGGCGAAGAAGTCGTCACCCACCACCAGCGCGCTGCGGGCGAAGCCGTCGGCCAGGATGCGCGCCACCGTCGACTTGCCCGCACCGGGCGGTCCGGCGATCACGATCAGTTCGGTCATGGTGGCGCCGTTCCGGCCTGCGCCGGCAACGCCTGGATCAACGCCTGGATCTCGGTCGCGACGCGCTCGGGGTCGACCAGCTGGTGCAAGTGCCGCCCGTCGAGCACCGTGGTCGGCCAGCCCCGGGCCGTCGCCGCCATCCGCTCAGCCTGATAGGTCTGCCCGAAGCTCAGGTAGGCCCCGGGCCGCTCATCCCAGCCCGGCGGCACCGGCAACGATCCGGCGAAGTACGACAGCGGTATCCGCTGCTGACCCCGCTCCACCTGGGTGCGAACTTCGGTGCTGGGAAACAGCCCGTCGAGGTCGTCGTCCTGCCACCACTGCGTCCAGGGCGGCAGCAGCCCGTCCTGGCCAGCCAGTCCGGCCAGGAAGTCGTAGAACCGGTCCGGTGCCATCCGGACCGACCCGGTGGGCGGTGGCAGCGCGGCATCGACGAATACGTATCCCCGGATCCGGCGTTCGGCTGCCACGCAGGGCACGTACAGCCCGGCGTTGCTGTGCGGGATCAGGATCGCGTCCCGGTCGGGGGGAACGGCGCGCAGGAAGCCGGTCAGCACGTCGGCGGCGGTCCGGGGCGGCTGGGCATCGGCTAGCTCGACCACCGGCCAGCCGGCGCCGGCCAGCCGTTGCGCGACCGGGCGCCAGACCGCGGCCGGCAACAGCGGGCTCGGCAGCAGCACCAGCACGCAGCTCATGACCAGGACGCTAGCGGCGCGGCAACCACGCCGCATCCGCCGCGGCCTTCCACCGCCCGCCGGTCGGCCTGGATCATGGGTCGGCCCGGGACTGTGCTGCCCGGGACTGTCCTGCCTGGGATCGTCTGGTCGGCCTGGGATCGTCCGATTGGGCCTGGGATCGTCCGGCCAGCCTAGGATCGTCAGGTGGCGAACTTCGAGACGGTGACGACGGCCGACGGCGCGGTGCTGGAGTACCTGGTCAGCGGCCCGCCGGACGGCGGGACGCTGCTGTTCCAGCCCGGTACCCCGAACTCGGGAGCGGCCTTCCGGGTCATCGTCGAGCCCGCCGCGGAGCTGGGGCTGCGCACCGTCAGCTACTCCCGGCCCGGCTACGGCCAGTCCACGCCCCGTCCGGGGCGCACTGTCGCCGACGCCGTGACCGACATCGAGACGGTCCTGGACGCGGTCGGCGCCCAGGAGTTCGTGACGCTCGGCTGGTCCGGCGGCGGCCCGCACGCGCTGGCCGCGGCTGCGCTGCTGCCCGAACGGTGCCGGGCGGTCGCGGTGCTGGCGGGGGTGGCGCCCTACCCGGCGCCCGGCATCGACTGGTTCACCGGCATGGGTGAGGGCAACGTCGAGGAGTTCGGCGCTGCCCTGGCCGGCGCCGGCGAGCTGAACCCGCTGCTGGAGTCGTTCGCGGCAGAACTGGCGACGGTGACCGGTGAGGGGGTCACCGAGGCGATGGCCAGCGTGCTGTCCCCGGTGGACCGGGCGGCGCTGACCGGCGAGTTCGCCGACGAGATGGCCGCGGCGCTGCGCCGGGCGGTCGCCAGCGGGATCGACGGCTGGCGCGACGACGACCTCGCCTTCGTCAAGGACTGGGGATTCGGCCTCGACCAGATCAGCGTGCCGGTCGACATCTGGCAGGGCCGGCAGGACCGGATGGTGCCCTTCGAGCACGGCCAGTGGCTGGCCGCCAAGGTGCCGAAGGCGCAGGCGCACCTGTTCGCGACCGAGGGCCACCTGTCGATGGTCAGCCACTTCCCCGCGCTGCTGGCCGAGTTACTGCACTGATCCTTCTCGCCGGTCGGGCAGTTACCGGCTGCTGGTGAGCCGGCCGTTCGTCAGC
>DASZEI010000391.1:0-19320 GCA_035940975.1 Jatrophihabitans sp.
TGCGGGGCTCTCCTCGGCCGGCTCGCCGAACAGGGTCATCGCCGGTGCGCGGTGGGCGGTGTGCCGACTGCTCGCATCACGTCCTCCTCATCCGGCGCCGTGTCCGGCCCAACCCTAGTCCGCGGCGCCGGGGCGACCGGCGCCCCGACACGTCACTGGATCGGCCGGCGGATCACCAGACCGGCACGTCACCAGACCGGCACGTCACTAGACCGGCACGTCACCAGACCGGCACGTCACTAGATTGGAAGGCGCGCGGCACCGACCGCGGGAATGGGACGGGCGGCGAATGGCGGTCACCACGGCGCGGCGCCGGATCACGAGGATCCGTACCGGGTCGCCGGACGGGCCGGGCAGCGTCGAGGCCGTCGGCGACGAGCTGACCGTCGAGGCGCCGCTGAACCTGATCGTGGCCGGCGAGTCGATCGCCACCCTGATGCGCACCCCGGGCCATGACATCGAGCTGGCGGCGGGCTGGCTGACCGTCGAATCGGGGGTCCGGTCGGCCTCGGACCTGCTGGAGTTACGGCAGTGCCGCACCCGCGACGATCTCAGCCTGCGGGCCGCTGAGGGGGCCGACGGGATCAGCGGGCGCGGCATCGACCAGGTGCACCTGGCGCTGGCGGACGGGGTGCAGCCGCCCCGGCCGCGGGCCTGGGTGACCGGTGCGGCGTGCGGGGTGTGCAGCGCCGACGTGCTGGACCTGAGCCCGCTGCGCCGATCGGCGCCGCACAGTGCCGGCTGGACGGTGCCCGCCGAGGTGTTGCAGGCGCTGCCCGACCAGGTACGGCAGCGGCAGCGGACCTTCCAGCGGACCGGCTCGTTGCATGCGGCGGCGCTGGCCACGGCCGCTGGTGAGCTGCTGGTGGTCCGGGAGGACGTCGGGCGGCACAACGCGGTGGACAAGGTGACCGGGTGGGCGCTGTTCGCCGACCGGGTGCCGGCGACCGACCTGCTGCTGGTGGTGAGCGGCCGGGTGTCGTTCGAGATCATCCAAAAGGCGGTGGCTGCCGGGGTGGCCGGCGTGGTGGCGGTGTCGGCGCCCTCGGACCTGGCGGTGGATCTGGCTCGCGATCACGACCTGGTGCTGGCCGGGATGGTGCGTCCGGGCCGGATGAACCTCTACGCCGGCGCCTCGCTGGTAACCGGCCTGGACCAGCTGTCCTGACCGCGGACGTCGGTGACGGCGGTCGCGTCGCCCGGTGGGTGCGTCGCCCGGCGGGTGCCTGGCGGTTCAGACGAACAGCTTGCCTTCATCGAGGTTGAGCGCCCGCTCGATCGCGCAGGCGCTGTCCCGGGAGCAGGTGTCGCGGCGACCGGTGCACAGGTGGTTGACCGTGGAGTGGCTCAGCCCGGCCCGCCGGGCAAGTTCACGTTCGCTGAGGTGGGCGAGTTCCAGGCATTCGATCAGCACCTCTCTGCTTCGCAGGCGCACGGCACTACCCCTGCTCTCCGTCGGGACGCCCATCGCTGCACTGGGCCGCTTCGTACCGGCACCAGACATCGCGTCCAACACTGTCGGACCTGATGGGCATCACTCACCTCCAGCGTCGGCTCGGCCGGGGCATAAGGAGAGAAGGCGGCGGCGGGTGCAGCAAGCTTTCTTATCTGCAGCTGAGAGATCGATCCTGTCCCCTCATTCCGGGCTTGTCAAGTACTGTCGGACGGCAGCGCTGATGGTGTAGAACGTGTGTGAGGGGCCAGCCGCGAGCCCTGGGGGACCTGGAGAAACACCGTCAGTCGTGATCAGTAAAGTTTGGAAACCATGAGTGACTGCGCCCGACTGTTCCGTGCGGGCAGCCTGCGCAGCGCGGGCTGCCGGAGATGGTCGAGTGGATGAGGGATGTCGGCATGCACGCGTTTCGTAGGCTGATCCAGGCCCGTATGGACGAGCGCGGTTACAAGCCCGCTGATGTGGTCCGGCTGTCCGGCCTGTCGAGACAGACCCTGCACTCGATCCTCACCGACTCCCGCGACACGATCAAAGAAATGCCGTCACGCAAGACCGTCCAGGTACTCGCCGAGGCGCTGCGGATGCCGGCGGATCAGTTGCTCGTCGCGGCGGCCGAGGCCTACGGCGTGCCGGTGGCCGCGCCGGTTCTGGTTCCGACGGTCACGGACGTGTCGGATTCCGAACTCGCCCGCGAACTGCTGCGCCGGGCGGTCGCCCGGGAAGAGAGCGGCGGCACCGCCCTACCACCGTTGAACCTGTCGAACATCGACGGCGAATCGGTGCTGGCCGTCGTCGACCTGCGCCGGCGGCTGCTCGCCGAAGCCGCCGGCGAGGCAGACAGCCGACCCGGCCTGGCCGAGACTCTCGACCACCTGGCCACGGTCATCACTCACGCGCTCGACCAGGCGGCCAGGATCAGCGACTGATCCGAGCGCGAGCAGGCCGTCGAAGTCACTGACTCATCCCGAGCGCGAGCAGGCCGTCGAAGTCAGCGCCGGGCCCAGGCCGTCCAGGTCAGAACGGCGGGTCGCCGGAGTAGCCGGGATGCGTTGATCGCTGCGCGGCGGGGGCTGGACTGCTCCAGCGTTGCGGCGGGTGGCCGGTGCGGTGGTGTCCGGTGTCATCGGTCCAGGTGAAGGACCCGTCGCTGTTTCGCCGGTAGCCCCAGCCGGTGTTCACCTTGCACAGGTTGTGCCGCCGGCAGGCCAGCGCCGCGTTGCACCGGCAGGTGCGCCCACCTTCTCCATAGGGCTTGATGTGTTCGTACTCGCAGCGGTAGCCGGGTTGATTGCAGGTCGGAAAGGCGCAGACGCCGTCACGGGCGCTGACGTAGTCGCGCAACCGCTGGCTGGGGCGATACCGGTCGGCGCTGATGTCGAGCAGCTGCCCGGTGTCGGGGTCGGTCAGCAGCCGCCGCCAACTGCCGGACTCGTCGGCTGCCAGCCGGCGGGCGGTCTCGGCGGTGATCGGCCCGTAGCCCACCAGGTGAGCGGGCTCGTCATCGAGCTGCAACAGGGTGTCGGCGCAGACCACGACCTGGATGGACGGCCGGCGACCCTGCAGCTCCGGCAGGGCGTTGCCGGGCAGGCCGGACAGCACCGCGTCAACCAGCAGGTCGGCCCGCTTCTGGTCCATCGTCCGGACGTCCTCGGCGGGCAGCAGGGTGGCCGCGGCGGTGAGCCGGGTGAAGATCAGCTGGCCCTCGGCGGCGCCCACCAACACCGGCAACTCGGCCATTCCATCACCGGCCGGCTGGAAGCCGACCCTGCGATCGGCCAGCGCCCGGATGTGCCGCTGCTGCGCCGTGGCCGGATCCAGCGCCAGTTCGGCCCTGCTCACCGACTGCCGCAACTGGCTCACCGTCTGATCGGCGGCCCGCTCGGTGACCTGGCTTTCGAACTTCTCCACCAGCTCGGCATCCAACCGCCACGCGGTCTCGGTGATCAGCTGCGCGTGCCGCTCGGAGATCTCGCCACTGGTCAGCAGGGCCAGGGTCTTCGGCAGCTCGCACACCAGCGTCCGGCCGGTCTTGAGCTTGCGCTGCGCCGTCTGCAGCGGGATCTTCAGCGCCAGCGACACCGCCTCCTGCGACAGATTGAGCTTGCTGGTGTCGGCCGCGTCGATCTCGGCCAGCACCCGGGCCTGCACCGCGTCGAGCCAGTTCTTCTGCTCCTGCAGGGCGGCGACCAGGTCGATCCGGTCGGCGGCGGACAGCGCCCGCGCATCGAGCAGGGCCAGCTCGCCGGTCGGGCGCGCGGCCGGTGACAGCTTCACCAACTGGCTGAGCCGCTCGCTGGGCCCGATCATCGACGAGTACACCGGATGCTCGGCCCAGTCAGGCTCAGGGCCGTCCGCCAGCCAGCTGGCGAACTCGGCATCCAGGGTGTCGAACATAAGATCGATTATAGCAGAGGAACACTCCCGAAACGGCGAGAAAAGACTTATCCACAAAGGCAATTCTCGATTGACCCGGTAGGCGCGCAACGGTGGTGATGGACTCCTGCGTCCGACGCTGCAGAACCGCCGACGCTGCACAACCACCCAACGCTGCAGGACCGGCCGACGCTGCAAGGCCAGCCGACGCAGCAGGACCAGTCGCAGAACCGCCGACGCAGCCGCCGGATCGATCAGTCCTTGGTCTGGAAGGTGTCGGCCTGCGACGGTGCCTTCGGCGCCGCGTCCACGCCCGCTTCCCGGCGCTGCTCGGCAGTGATCGGCGCCGGCGCCTCGGTCAGCGGGTCATAGCCGCCGCCGGTCTTCGGGAACGCGATCACGTCGCGGATCGAGTCACTGGCCGACAGCACCGCGCAGATCCGGTCCCAGCCGAACGCGATCCCGCCGTGCGGCGGGGCTCCATAGGCGAAGGCGTCGAGCAGGAAGCCGAATTTCTCCTGCGCCTGCTTCTCGTCGAGGCCCATCACGGCGAACACGCGTTCTTGGATGTCACGCCGGTGGATACGGATCGAGCCGCCGCCGATCTCGTTGCCGTTGCACACGATGTCGTAGGCGTAGGCCAGCGCGCTGCCCGGGTCGGTGTCGAAGGTGTCGAGGAACTCGGCCTTCGGGCTGGTGAAGGCGTGGTGCACGGCCGTCCAGGCACCCGAGCCGACCGCGACGTCCCCGCTGGCGGTCGCCTCGGAGGCCGGCTCGAACAGCGGCGCGTCGACCACCCAGAGGAACGACCAGGCGCTCTCGTCGATCAGGCCCGACCGGCGGCCGATCTCCAGCCGGGCCGCGCCCAGCAGCGCCTGGGTGCTCCTGCGCGAGCCGGCCGCGAAGAACACGCAGTCGCCGGGCTGGGCCCCCACGAACTCGACCAGGCCGGCCCGCTCGGACTCCGACAGGTTCTTGGCCACCGGGCCGCTGAGCTCACCGTCGGCACCCACCAGCACGTAGGCCAGGCCCCGGGCGCCGCGCTGCTTGGCCCAGTCCTGCCAGGCGTCGAGCTGGCGGCGCGGCTGCGAGGCGCCGCCGGCCATCACCACCGCACCCACGTAGGGCTCCTGGAACACCCGGAACGGCGTGTCGGCGAAGTAGCCGGTGCACTCGGTCAGCTCGAGCTCGAAACGCAGGTCGGGCTTGTCGGAGCCGTAACGGTCCATCACCTCGGTGTAGGTGTAGCGCGGGATCTCGGCCGGCACCCGATAACCGATCAACTCCCACAGCGCGGCCAGGATCTCCTCGGACAGGGCCAGCACGTCGTCCTGCTCGACGAAGCTCATCTCGATGTCGAGCTGGGAGAACTCGGGCTGCCGATCGGCGCGGAAGTCCTCGTCGCGGTAACAGCGCGCGATCTGGAAGTAACGTTCCATCCCGCCCACCATCAGCAGTTGCTTGAACAGCTGCGGCGACTGCGGCAGCGCGTACCAGCAGCCGGGCTGCAGCCGGGCCGGCACCAGGAAGTCGCGGGCGCCTTCGGGGGTCGAGCGGGTCAGCGTCGGGGTCTCGATCTCGACGAAGTCGTGCCGGTAGAGCACCTCGCGGGCCGCCCGGTTGACCTTGCTGCGCAGCCGGATCGCGGCAGCGGGCCCAGGACGTCGCAGGTCCAGGTAGCGGTACTTCAGCCGGGCTTCCTCCCCGACCTCGGTGTGCTCGTCGATCTGGAAGGGCAGCACGGCGGACTCGCTGAGCACCTCGAGCTTCTCCGCGACCACCTCGATCTCGCCGGTGGCGAGGTTGGGGTTGACCCGCCCTTCCAGCCGCTGCCGCACCGTGCCGGTGACCTGGATGCACCACTCGTTGCGCAGGTTGTGGGCGATCTCGTCGTCGCGCAACACCACCTGGACGATTCCGGACGCGTCGCGCAGGTCGAGGAAGGCGACGCCGCCGTGATCGCGGCGGCTGGCCACCCAGCCGGTGAGCGTGACGGTCTCGCCTGCCTGGGTCGCTCTCAGCGTCCCGGCCTGATGCGTGCGAAGCACAGCGGTTCCTCTCGATTCGTAGAAGGCAAGTCTTTCACGGCGGGCAGCAGCGGCCGGGCGCCTCAGGCGTCGGGCCGCACGACCTGCGGGCGCAGATCCTCAGCGGGTGGCTGCCAGGTCGCCGGATCGGCCAGCTGCTGCTCGCCGGTCCGGATGTCCTTGACCTCGTGCGGGTTGTCAGGTCCGGCCGGAAACCAGACGAACGGGATGCCGCGGCGTTCGGCGTAGCGGATCTGCTTGCCGTAGCGCTGCGCGGCCGCGGCCACCTCGGTCGCGATGCCGTTGGCCCGCAGCTGGGCGGCGATGGCATCGCAGCCGGCGCGGGAATCCTCCTCGGGCAACGCCACCAGCACCGCCGAGGGCACCGATCGGCTGGCGGTCAGCTTCTTGCGGTGGAACAGCGGCACCAGCATCCGGGTGACACCGAGCGAGATGCCGACACCGGGGTAGCTGGTCCGGCCGTCGCTGGCCAGCGAGTCGTAGCGGCCGCCGGAGCAGATCGAGCCCAGGCTCTCGAAGCCGGCCATCCGGGTCTCGAAGACCGTTCCGGTGTAGTAGTCCAGGCCGCGGGCGATCCGCAGGTCGGCCACCACGCTGAACCGGGAGCTGTTGAGCCCCGTGCAGCCGTCGATCACGGCGGCGAGTTCGGCCAGCCCCTCGGCCAGCAGCTGGTGCTGGACCCCGAGAGCCTCGACCCGGGCGACGAAGGAGCTGTCCGCGGCCCGGATGTCGGCCAGCGCCAGGCACAGCTCGGCCTGCCGGCCGTCCAGGCCCGCGTCGTCCACCAGCATGGTCGCGATGACCTCGGCCGGCACCTTGTCCATCTTGTCGATCACCCGCATCACGGCCGGCACGTCCGGCGCGCCGATCCCGCGGAAGAAACCCTCGATCAGCTTGCGGTTGTTGACCTGCAGGGTGAGGGCCGGGACCGGCAGTGCCGACAGCGCCTCGGCCATCACCCGGGCGATCTCGACGTCGTGGTGGAAGGGCAGCACGTCGCGGGCCACCACGTCGATGTCGGCCTGGGTGAACTCGCGGTAGCGGCCTTCCTGGGGCCGCTCGCCGCGCCACACCTTCTGGATCTGGTAGCGCCGGAACGGGAACTCCAGCTTGCCGGCATTCTCCAGGACGTAGCGCGCGAACGGCACGGTCAGATCGAAGTGCAGCCCCAGCGCGGACGCCTCGCCGGCCCCGGGCCTGGCAGCCTGGTCGGACTCGGGGTCCGCGGCAGCCTCGTTCTGGCTGGCACCCTGCAGCCGGTGCAGCAGGTAGACCTCCTTGTCGATCTCGCCCTTGCGCAGCAGCTGCTCCAGCGGCTCGGCGGCGCGGGTCTCGACCGGTGCGAAGCCGTGCAGCTCGAAGCTGGCCCGCAGGCTGTCGAGCACCCGCAGCTCCACGAACCGTTCGGCGGGCAGCAGCTCGGGAAACCCGCTCAGCGGGGTCGGCTTGGCGACAGTCACATCAGGTTCCTCAGGAAGGGGTTGGTCAGCCGTTCGCGACCTATGGTGGTCTGCGGACCGTGCCCGGGCAAAACGATTACCTCATCGGCCATCGGCAGGATCACGGTGCGCAGCGACTGCGACATCTCGGCCATCGAGCCGCCGGGCAGGTCGACCCGCCCGATGGAGCCGGCGAACAGCACGTCACCGGAGAACAGCACGTCGCCGATCTCACCGGCCGTCAAGGCGGCAGCGTCCAGGTCGAACACCACCGAGCCGCGGGTGTGCCCGGGCGCGTGCCGCACCACCAGGTCCAGGCCTGCCAGCCGCAGGTGGGACCCGTCGGCCAGCTCCCGGACGTCGTCGGGTTCGGCGAAGGTCAGCCCGGTGGCCCCGTAGATCGGCTCGCCGGGGCGCAGCCCGAGGGTGGACCAGGGATCGGTCAGCGCTGAGCGGTCCTCGGAATGGATGTAGGCCGGCACGTCGCGCGCCTGGCAGACCGGCAGCACCGAGAAGGTGTGATCCAGGTGCCCGTGGGTGAGCAGCACCGCCACCGGGTGCAGGCCGTAGGAGGAGATGATCTCGTCCAGCTGGCCGGTGACCCCTACGCCGGGATCGATCACCACGCACTGCTCCCCCGGCCCGGGAGCGACCACGAAGCAGTTGGTCCCCGCCAGCTGGGCGGGGAAGCCCTGGATCAGCACAGCTGGCTCTCCGGCATCTCTGGAAGGCAGGCGGGTGGAAGCAGTCGGCCGGATCCGGCCTCAGCCAGCCTACCCAGGCCGCTCGCCGCCGCCTCCGCGCCACCATCGCGCCCCGCTGGGCGGGTTCACAGGCCGATCCCGGACCATGTTCTCTACAATTCGCCCGGAGTTTGCCGTCATCAGCCGGACGCAGAACAAGCTGCGCCCATCAGGAGGACCATCAGTGCCCAACAGCAAGCAGCGCCGCGACCAGGCCCGACGCCACCTCGAGCGCCAGCTGGTCCGCCGGCAGCAGCGTGACGTCCGCCGCCGCAAGCTCAACCTGATCGGCACCGTGGTGGGCGTCCTGGTGCTGTTCGCGGTGGTGATCGGCACCGTGTTGATGCTGTCGCACGAGGACAAGAGCAACACCGCCGACCCCGGCGCCAGCTCGAACTCACCCAGCGCGTCGCCGTCGGCCACCGGCTCGCCGCTGCCCAGCCGGGCGCCGACGCCGATCGCGGCCCGGGCGGCCAAGAAGACCAGCGGCCCGTGCGGCTACGCCGAGGACGCCACCAAGCTGACCGCGGGCAACCTGTTCGACGTGGGGCTGCCGCCGGACCCCAAGCCGACCCCGACCGGCAACTCCACCGCGGTGTTCGACACCAACCAGGGCACCATCACCGTGACCCTGGACGGCGCCTCGGCGCCCTGCAACGTGCAGAGCATCAAGTACCTGATCAGCAAGAACTTCTACGACAACACCGCCTGCCCGCGGTCGGTGAACGCCGGGATCTTCGTCGTGCAGTGCGGTGACCCGTCCGGCACCACCTCGGGCGGCCCGACCTACACCACCAAGGACGAGAACCTGACCAAGGTCAGATACACCGAGGGCACCCTGGCGATGGCCAACGCCGGGCCCAACACCAACGGCAGCCAGTTCTTCTTCATCACCAAGGACTCGAACGGCGCGCTCGGCAAGAACTACAGCGTGATCGGGCACGTGACCGGCGGCCTGGACATCCTGAAGAAGGTCGCGACCGGCGGCGACGACGGCTCCAACCAGGCCGGCGGCGGCAAGCCCAACGTGCCGCTGTGGTTCAAGACGGTGCGGATCAAGGCCTAGCCGCCACCTCGACGTTCGCGCTGCCAGCGGCGCCACCAGCTGGTCGGCCCAGCTCAGTTGGCCGCGTGCACCCGGTAGACGTCGTAGACGCCCTCGACGCCGCGCACGGTGCGCAGCAGGTTGTCCAGGTGCTTGGCCTCGGCCAGCTCGAAGGTGAACCGCGACACCGCCACCCGGTCCCGGTTGGTGGCAACCGAGGCGGACAGGATGTTCACCCGCTCGTCCGAGAGCACCCGGGAGACGTCGGACAGCAGCCGGTGCCGGTCCAGGGCCTCGACCTGGATCGAGACCACGAAGACCGAGTCCGCCGACGGCGCCCACTCGACGTCGACCAGCCGGTCGCTCTGCTCCTGCAGGGAGCCCGCGTTGGTGCAGCTGCGCCGGTGCACCGACACGCCACCGCCGCGGGTGATGAAGCCAAGGATCTCGTCCCCCGGCACCGGGGTGCAGCAGCGCGCCAGCTTGACCCAGACGTCCGACATCCCCGACACCATCACGCCGGCGTCGCCGCCCGACCGCCGCGGCGTGGTGGTCGTCTTGGGCATCTGCATCGGGATGGCGGTCTCGGCCAGGTCCTCGGTGGCGCCTTCCACCCCGCCGAGCGAGGCGACCAGCTTCTGCACGATCGACTGCGCCGAGACGTGCCCCTCGCCGATGGCGACGTAGAGCGCGGTCACGTCGGTCAGGTGCATGTCCCGGGCGATGGTGACCAGCTGGTCGCCGCCCAGCAGCCGCTGCATCGGCAGCGAGGACTTGCGCATGGCACGGGTGAGCGCGGTCTTGCCAGCCTCCACCGCGTCCTCGCGGCGTTCCTTGGCGAACCACTGACGGATCTTGGTCTTGGCCCGCGGTGAGGCGACGAAGGCCAGCCAGTCCCGCGACGGCCCGGCGGTCTCGGACTTGGAGGTGAACACCTCGACGGTGTCGCCGTGATCGAGGGTGGTCTCCAGCGCGACCAGCTTGCCGTTCACCCGCGCGCCGATGCAGCGGTGGCCGACGTCGGTGTGGACGGCGTAGGCGAAGTCGACCGGCGTGGACCCGGCCGGCAGCCCGAAGACATCGCCCTTGGGCGAGAAGACGTAGACCTCGCCGGTGCCGAGGTCGAAGCGCAGCGTGTCCAGGAACTCGCCGGGCTCCTGGGCCTCGCGCTGCCAGTCCATCAGCTGGCGCAGCCACACCATCTCATCGCTGACGGTGGTGACAGTGCCGATCTCCTTGTACTTCCAGTGCGCCGCGATCCCGAACTCGGCGGTCCGGTGCATGGCATGGGTGCGGATCTGCAGCTCGACCGGCTTGCCGCCGGGGCCGATCACGGTGGTGTGCAGCGACTGGTACATGTTGAACTTCGGCATCGCGATGAAGTCCTTGAACCGCCCCGGCACCGGTTGCCAGTTCGCGTGGATCACCCCGAGGGCGGCGTAGCAGTCCCGTTCGGTCTCGACCAGCACCCGGATGCCGACCAGGTCGTAGATGTCGGTGAACTCGCGGCCCCGCACGATCATCTTCTGATAGATCGAGTAGTAGTGCTTGGGACGGCCGTAGAGGTGCGCCTTGATGCCGCCGGACTTGAGGTCGCGGTTGACCCGCTCGATCACGTCGTTGAGGTAGACGTCGCGTTGCGGTGCCCGGTCGGCGACCAGCCGGACGATCTCGTCGTAGCGCTTGGGATACAGGGTGGCGAAGGCCAGGTCCTCCAGTTCCCATTTGACGGTGTTCATGCCGAGCCGGTGCGCCAGCGGGGCGAGCACCTCCAAGGTCTCGCGGGCCTTGCGCTCCTGCTTGGCCGGCGGCAGGAACCGCAGGGTGCGCATGTTGTGCAACCGGTCGGCCAGCTTGATCACCAGTACCCGGGGGTCACGAGCCATCGCCACGATCATCTTGCGGATCGTCTCGGCCTCGGCCGCCTCGCCGTACTTGACCTTGTCCAGCTTGGTGACGCCCTCGACCAGGTGGGCGACCTCGACGCCGAACTCCGCGGTCAGCGCCGGGATCGTCATCCCGGTGTCCTCGACGGTGTCGTGCAGCAGCGCCGCCACCAGGGTGATGGTGTCCATGCCCAGCTCGGCCAGGATGGTGGCGACCGCCAGCGGGTGGGTGATGTAGGGGTCACCGGACTTGCGCAGCTGGCCGCGGTGGCATTCCTCGGCAAGGTCGTAGCCCCGCTGCAGCAGCCGGGCATCGACCTTGGGATGCGAGGCCTGGTGCATCGCCAGCAGCGGTTCCAGCACCGGCTTGACCACGCTCTGGCGGGGTGTGGTGACCAGCCGGCGCGCGATCCGGTCCCGGACCCGGCGGCGATGGGCGCCGTTGGCGACCTCGGTGGGTGTCGCGGCTATCGGCTCGGTGAGCATCGCGTGCGCAGCGGTGTGCGGGCTGGCCACCTCGCTGGGCCGGCTGCTGGTGGGCGGCGAGCTGGTGGGCGGCGAACCGGCCGGCCTGGGGCTGGCCTGCGCGGGGGCCGGCATCGCTGGCCTGCTGGCCGGTGCGGTGGCTCGGGCGGTGGCCGCGCCGGGTGACGCGGTGCCGGCCGAGCCGTCCTTGCCGACCACCGGGCCGCCGGTCCGAGCGGTGCGGCCGGCCGCTGCCCCGCCGGCCGAGGACTCCGACGTCGCCGGGGCGCCGACCGGCACGGCGGCAGAAACCGCCGGCTCGCCGGTGGCCCGGGGGTCTGTCGCCTCGGTGGTCAGGAAAACCTCCATGGCTGAACCGGAATCGTTACCGGCTTCAGTCTAGGCCTGTCGAGGCTCGATTGCTGTTCGGCCCGCGCCCTCAGAGGCTCAGTAGGGCGGTCAGCTCGTGGCCGTCCAGCCGGGCCCGGCCGCCCAGGAACTCCAGCTCGATGAGCACTCCGACGCCGGTGACGGTGGCGCCGGCCCGCGACAGCAGCTCCAAGGACGCCGCCAGGGTGCCGCCGGTGGCCAGCACGTCATCCACCACGTAGACCCGTTTGCCGTCCAGCACCCCCATCGGCACCTCGATCTCGGCGCTGCCGTACTCCAGCTCGTAGCGGGCGCTGACCGTCGGCGGCGGCAGCTTGCCGGCCTTGCGAACCGGGACGACGCCGGCATCCACCGCGCGGGCCAGCGCGGCGGCCACCACGAACCCGCGGGCCTCGACACCGGCGATCAGGTCGGCCTGGTTGGCGGCGGCCAGGGCGGCGAAGGAGTCGATGCAGGCGCCGAACGCGCCCGCATCGGCCAGCAACGGCATGATGTCCTTGAACAGCACACCGGGCTGCGGAAAGTCCGGCACGTCGCGCAACCGGCTGGCGATGATCCGGCTGATCTCCGGTTGCCGGCCGGCCGGCCGGGTCATGGACGCTTGCGGGCGGGCCGGCTTGCCGGCCGGGCACCGGGCTTGGGCGCCGGTGCGGGGGTGCCACGCCGGATCACCGGCGCGGTGCCGACGGTGGCGGGCTCGGCGACCCGGGCCGAGGAGTTCCTGGCCTGGACCCGCTTGGTCAAGCCCCGGTAGCGCGGTTCCCGCTCCTTCAGGTCGACCACCACCGGGGTGGCCAGGAACAGCGACGAGTACGCCCCGACCGCCAGCCCGATGAACAGGATCAGGGCCAGGTCCTTGATGGTGCCCACCCCGAGCAGGCCGGCCCCCACGAACAGCAGCCCGGCGACCGGCAACAGCGAGATCAGCGAGGTGTTGATCGAGCGCATCAGGGTCTGGTTGACTGCCCGGTTCGCAGCCCTGGCGTAGGTCTCGCGCCCGGTCGCCAGCAGGTCCCGGGTGTTCTCGGCGACCTTGTCGAAGACCACCACCGTGTCGTACAGCGAGAAGCCAAGGATGGTGAGCAGCCCGACGATCGTGGATGGCGTCAGCTCGAAGCCGACGATGGAGTAGACCCCGGCGGCGATGATCAGGTCGTGCAGCAGGGCTATCAGGGCGCCGACGGCCATCTTCCATTCGAAGCGCAAGGTGATGTAGGCGAACACCACCACCAGGAAGACCAGCAGTCCCTGGATGGCCTTCTTGGTGATCTCGCTGCCCCAACTGGAGGACACCGATTCGACCGAGATGCCGTTCTTCGGGTCAACCTTGAGAGCCGTCGCGAGCTTCCTCTGGACCTGGGACTGCTCCTCCAGCTTCAATTCCTTGGTCTTGATCACGATCTGCCTGGTGGCGCCCGAGCCGACCTCCTGGGCCGCGCTCTCGGTTCCGTGGCCGGACTGGGCCATCGCGTCCTCGACCTGGCTGGTGGTGATAGAGGTGTTGGACGCCTTGACCTGGAACTGGGTGCCGCCCTTGAAGTCGATTCCGACGTTGAAGCCGCGGAAGATGATGCTCAGCGCGCAGAGCGTGATCATCACCAGTGAGGCCAGGTACCAGCGCTTGCGGGTACCGATGAAGTCGAACCGGGTCTCGCCCCGGTACAGCTCGGTGAAGAGGCCCATCAGCTGCTGTCCCGTCCGTTCTGGTCATCGGTCTGCCGTTGCAGACCCCGGCGGGCCGCGGCACGCTCGGCCGCGGTGCCGCCGGGCGCGGCCTTGACGGCGCCGGAGGGCACCGCCGGACGGCTCTTGGGGGTCCGCGGCGGGGTGGCCGCCGGCCGGTCCTCGGCACCCATCGCGGTGGCGGTGTGCACCGGCTCACCGGCTCGCGGGCCCTTGCTGAGCCCCACCGCGCCGCCACCGACGGTGGCAAGAGCCGGCTCGGGCATGTTGCGGGTGGCCACCCCACCGGCGCGCGCCTGGTTCAGGCCGGTGAACCGGGCCGAGCCGAACGCCGCGCTGCGGGAGAACAGCGCCACCAGCGGATGGGTGAACAGGAACACCACAACCAGGTCCAGCACCGTGGACAGGCCCAGGGTGAACGCGAAGCCCTTCACGTCGCCGGCGGCGAAGTAGTACAGCGTGGCCGCGGCCAGGAACGACACCGTGTCGGCGGACAGGATGGTGCGCCGCGACCGTTCCCAGGCGCGCGGGATCGCCACCCGGGCGGTGCGGCCCTCGTGCACCTCGTCCTTTATTCGTTCGAAGAACACCACGAACGAGTCGGCGGTGATGCCGACGGCCACGATGAAACCGGCGATGCCGGCCAGCGTCAGGGTGAACCCGATCTGCTCACCCAGGATCACCAGCATCGCGTAGGTCAGCGCGCCGGAGACCATCAGCGAGGCGATCGTGACCAGTCCCAGCGCCCGGTAGTAGATGAGCGAGTACACCACCACCAGCGCCAGGCCGATACCACCGGCCAGCAGGCCGGCCTTGAGCTGGTCGGTGCCCAGGGTCGGCGAGATCGAGGTGGCCGCCTGCTGCACGAAGTTCAGCGGCAGCGCGCCGTACTTCAGCGAGTTGGCCAGGTTGGTGGCCTTGGTCTCGTCGAAGTCGCCGCTGATCTCGGTGGTGCCGCCGATGGTGCTCTGGATGGTCGAGGCGACGATCACCTTGGTGTCGAGGGTGTCGGCGACCTGGTTGCCGATGTCGTTGGGGTTGACCGTCACGTTGTGCTTGGAGGTGTAGTTGGCCCACGCCGCCTGGCCCTTGGGCTTGAGGTCCAGGCTCACCGTCCAGGCCAGCTGGCCCTGGACCGAGCCCGGCGCCCGGGCCGCCGCGGTCTTGACCTCGGTGCCGGCCACGATCACCGGGCCGAGCAGGTACTTGGTGGTGTTGTCCTGGTCGCAGGTGATGACCGGCTTGCTCGGGACGTCCAACGGCTTGGTGATGTTGTTGCACGGCCAGGACTGGATGGCGTTGTTGAGCGCGGCCGCCTTGGCGGCCGGCAGTGCGGCGACCGCCTCGGGGGTGCTCGGCGGGGTGAAGCCGAGCAGCTTCCACTGGTCGATCGGCGCGCTCGGGTCGGTAGTGGCGCCGGTGCTGCCGGACGACGACGGCAACGGGGTGGCCGAGCCGCTCGGAGTCGCCGACGCGGCCGGGGCGGACGAAGCCGCGGCCGACGAGGCCGGGACCGGCGAGGTGCTGGCGGCGGCGTGCGGCACCACCCGGCCGCGCGGCGACGGCGAACTGGAAGCCGGCTTGGCGGTGGTCGAGGGCTTGGCGGTGCCGCTGGTCGAAGGCTTGGCGGTGCCGCTGGCCGAGGCCGAACCCGACGCCGAAGCCGAGCCGGAGGGGCTAGCCGAGCCCGACGGCACCGGCGCGGCACTGACCGGTTGCATCAACAGCGGACGGAACTGCAGCAGCGCCGTGCCGCCGACGTCCTTGATGTCATTGGCACCGGCACCCGGCACCGACACCACGATCCGGTCACTGCCCTGGGTGACCACCTCGGCCGAGGACACCCCCAGGCCGTTGACGCGGTTGGTGATGATCTGGCGCGCCTGGTCCATCGAGGACTTGGTCGGCGCCTTGCCGCCGGTGGTCTGCGCCTTCAGGATCACCTGGGCGCCGCCCTCGAGATCCAGGCCCAGTTTGGGCGTGCGGGCCTGGCCAGGCCAGAACACGACGCCGTACAGGACGACGAACAAACCCAGGAGCACTGCGAAGTAGCGCCCGACGCGCAGTGTTCCGGCCGATGGTGCCACGGAAATTGATCTCCTCATTCGTAACCACACGCCTGCCGACCCCGTCAGGGTGCAGGCGCCTCAGCCGGCCGCCGGTATTCTGCCCGGTTGCCGGACTCGGCCGATAGTATGACCGATCGTCTTGGGGATTGCTCACCCCGACCGGCGAAACCGTCTAATCCGGGCTCGTACCGTCCGCCCGGGGCGTCCGGCTGTCCGGCTGCTCGCCGGATCCCGCGATCGGTTCCCGGTACTGCTCGGGCAGCTCGCTGACCTCGCGCAGCGCGGCGATCGTCCAGCGCACCTCGACCCCGGGCGCGATGGACAGCAGCACGGTGCCGTCGTCGTTCACCGAGACGACGGTGCCGTACAGGCCCGAGGTGGTCATCACGTCGGTGCCGGCGGTGATGCGTTGCCGGCGAAGGTCGTCCGCCGCCGCCGCCCGCTGCTTGTTGCGTCGCGAGAACAACATCATGGCGATCAACAGGACGGTCAGCAGGAACAGCGGAAATAACTGGTTCACGGCGCGGATCCCAACTAGGTGAAGCCGGTGGTGGCCGGCGTCGACTGCCCCTGGCGGCGGGGCTGGGGCAGCGTACGGACAGGGTGTCGCAGGTCCAACGTCACAGCTCGTCGAAAAGTGTCGGCGAGGCGTGGCCGGCCGGCGGCCGGACCCCCAGATGCTGCCAGGCGGCCGGCGTCGCGATCCGGCCGCGCGGGGTGCGGGCCAGCAACCCGGCTCGCACCAGGAACGGCTCGGCGACCTCCTGAACCGTCTCGATCTCCTCGCCGACCGCCACCGCGAGGGTGCTCACCCCCACCGGGCCGCCGCCGAAGCGGCGCACCAGCGCGTTCAGCACCGCCTTGTCCAGCCGGTCCAGGCCCAGCTCGTCGACGTCATAGACCTCCAGGGCCGCATGCGCCACCTCAGCGGTGATCAGCCCGTCGGCGCGCACCTCGGCGAAGTCGCGCACCCGGCGCAGCAGCCGGTTGGCGATCCGCGGAGTGCCCCGCGACCGGCCGGCGATCTCGGTCCCGCCCGGCGGGGTCAGCCGGACGTCCAGCAGCCGGGCAGACCTGTTCAGCACCTGCTCCAGCTCGGGCACCTCGTAGAAGTCCATGTGCCCGGTGAAGCCGAACCGATCCCGCAGCGGACCGGTCAGCAGGCCGGCCCGGGTGGTGGCGCCGACCAGGGTGAAGGGCGCCAACTCCAGCGGGATCGCCGTCGCACCGGGACCCTTGCCGACCATCACGTCGACCCGGAAGTCCTCCATCGCCAGGTAGAGCAGTTCCTCGGCGGGACGCGCGATCCGGTGGATCTCGTCGATGAACAGCACCTCGCCCTCGCCCAGGCTGGTCAGCAGCGCGGCCAGGTCACCGGCTCGCTCGATCGCCGGCCCCGAGGTCAGCCGGAACGGTGCGCCGAGCTCGGCGGCGATGATCATGGCCAGGCTGGTCTTGCCCAGGCCGGGCGGGCCGGACAGCAGCACGTGATCGGGCGGCCGGTTGCGCCGCAGCGCGCCTTCGAGCACCACCTGCAGTTGCTCGCGCACCTTCGGCTGGCCGACGAACTCGGTCAGCCGCCGGGGCCGCAGGCTGGCCTCGACCTCGGTCTCGTCGACCTCGGGAAACGGCGAGACGACGTCGCGGTCCAGCGGTCCGGTCACCGGCCCGCGCCGCTCATCGGGTCCTGCCCAGCAGCTGGATGGCACGGCGCAGGATGACCGCGACCTCGGGGTTGTCCTCGGACTCGGCGGCCACCAGATCGATCGCCTCGGCGGCCTCCTTGCCGGTGAAGCCCAGGCCGGCCAGGGCGTGCAGCACCTGGTCCTTCCACGGCGCGATCGCGGTGACGCCGGCCAGCTCGCCCGGGCGGTCCGAGCCGTTGACGGACCCGATCCGGTCCCGCAGTTCGACAACGATCCGCTCCGCGCCCTTGCGTCCGATGCCGGGAACCTTCACCAGCGCCGCGAGGTCGCTGGTGGCGATCGCCCGGCGCACCTCGCGCGGCGGGTGCACCCCGAGAATGGTCTGGGCCAGCTTGGGTCCCACCCCGTTGGCGGTCTGCAGCAGCTCGAACAGGCCTCGCTCGTCGTCGTCGGCGAAGCCGTACAGGGTCAGCGAGTCCTCCCGCACCACCAGGCTGGTCGCGAGCCGGGCGCTCTCGCCGACCCGCAGCCTGGCCAGCGTTCCCGGCGAGCACGAGACCGCGATGCCCACCCCGCCGACCTCGACGACCGCGCCGTCCGGTCCGAGGGCCGCCACCCGGCCGTGCACGCTGGCGATCATCGGCGCGCCCCGGTCGGCGCGTGGCCGGTGCGCCCGGTCCGGACCGGCGGCCGGGCCGCTGCGGTGGACCGGGCCAGCGCGGCGTCCAGGCGGGCCTGGGCGGTGCCGCGCCAGAGGTGGCAGATCGCCAGTGCCAGCGCGTCGGCGGCGTCGGCGGGGCTGGGCGCGACATCCAGCTTCAGGATCCGGGTCACCATCGCGGTCACCTGGGCCTTGCCCGCGGTTCCGGAGCCGGTGATCGCGGCCTTCACCTCGGACGGGGTGTGCAGGTGCACCGGGATGCCGTGCCGGGCCGCGGCCACCATCGCCAGGCCGGCGGCCTGGGCGGTGCCGGTCACCGTCCGGACGTTCTGCTGGGCGAACACCCGCTCCACGACCACCACATCAGGACGGTAGGCGCTCACCGCGGCGGCCAGCGCGTCGGCCACGCTGAGCAGCCGGATCTCCAGCCGATCGTCGGCCGGCGTCCGGACCACCTCGACGTGCACCAGCGACAGCACCCGGCCGGTGCTGCCCTGCACCACCCCGATACCGCATCTGGTCAGGCCGGGATCCACGCCGAGCACCCGCATGAGAGGCCTCACCCCAGAACTGTCTCGTCCACGAACCAATCGAACGGGCGTTCGACACCTTACCGGCGCGAGCCGGCGCGGTGACCACAGACACGCGGCAACCGCCGCGCTGAGGCCGACCCGCCGAGGCCGACCTGCCTAGACTGCCGCACCATGACCCTGCCATCTCGCCGATCGCCGCGCGCCGGTATCCGGCCGAGCCCGATCTTCCTCGCGGTCCTGCTGCTGACCGCGGCCGGCGGCTACCTGGCCTGGCAGTCCAGCACGCCCACCCGGACAGCCCGGCTCGGGGTCTTCCTGTTCATCATCGCCGGCTGGGTGGTCACGGTCTGCGTGCACGAGTTCGCCCATGCCTACCTGGCCTGGCGCTTCGGCGACCACGAGGTCGAAGCCCGCGGCTACCTGAGCCTGAACCCGTTGAAGTACAGCCATCCGGTGCTGTCGATCCTGCTGCCGGTGCTGTTCATCGCGATCGGCGGCATCGGCCTGCCCGGCGGCGCGGTCTACCTGCACCCGCACCGGTTCCGCAGCAACGCCCAGCGGATGCTGGTATCGCTGTCCGGGCCGGCGGTCAACGTCGGGTTCGCGGTGCTGCTGCTGGTCTTGGTCCGGCGGGTCGACCTGGACGGCGAGCACCGCTTCTTCTGGTACGCGGTGGCGGGGCTCGGGCTGCTGCAGGTGATGGCCTCGGTGCTGAACCTGCTGCCGGTCCCGGGCCTGGACGGCTACGGCGCGATCGAGCCGTACCTGGATCCGAAGTTCCGCCAGTCGGCCGAGCAGTTCAAGCCGTTCGGCATGCTGGCGCTGTTCGCGCTGCTCCAGATCCAGTCGGTCAACCAGGCCTTCTTCCGGGCCATCTACTGGTTGT
>DASZEI010000392.1:0-11390 GCA_035940975.1 Jatrophihabitans sp.
GGCCGGCGGCTCCGGGGGCGCTCACCGGGCCCAGGCCGAGTAGCCGAGGCGGGTCGGCACGGCCCGGCCGAGGCGGGTTCTCGCCGCGTCCGCTCACCCGGGCGGCGCTTTGATGCCCTGAGCGAACGGCGCCGCCTGCAAGCACTGTCTGTCGTGCCGGGCTACTAGGGTCAAGGCAGATCCAACTTTGACGGAAGGAACGCCAGTGACCCCCTTTGACGCCCAGCGCGGTCAGCACGCCGGGTTCGACCGTTCCGGCGCCAGCGCTCGTCCGGAGCCGATCCGGATCCTCGAGGCGCGCAGCCCCGGCGTCGGCATGAACCTCAACGACTCCATCTATGACCGGCTGCTGCGGGACCGGATCATCTTCCTCGGCCAGGTGGTCGACGACGACATCGCCAACCGGCTGTGTGCCCAGTTGCTGCTGCTGTCGGCCGAGGACTCGACCCGCGACATCAACCTCTACATCAACTCCCCGGGTGGCTCGGTCACCGCGGGCATGGCGATCTTCGACACCATGCAGTTCGTCGAGTGCGACGTGGCGACCTACGCCCTCGGGATGGCCGCCTCGATGGGGCAGTTCCTGCTCTCGGCCGGCCAGCGCGGCAAGCGCTACGCCCTGCCGCACGCGCGGATCATGATGCACCAGCCGTCGGCAGGCATCGGCGGCACCGCCTCGGACATCGCCATCCAGGCCGAGCAGTTCAAGCTCACCAAGGCCGAGATGGCCCGGCTGATCGCCGATCACACCGGTCAGACCGTCGAGCAGATTCAGGCCGACTCCGAGCGCGACCGCTGGTTCACCGCCCAGCAGGCACTCGAGTACGGATTCGTGGACCATGTGGTCAGCCGGGTCGCTCAGATGAGCAACGGCTCCGCTCCCGCGCCGGCGTAAAGGAGACCAAACCAATGAGCGAGCTTTTCACCCCCGGCGGCGCCGGCTGGGCCAGTCCGTCCGGGCGGGGCGCGGCTAACGGCCGGATGCCCTCCAGCCGGTACGTGCTGCCGTCCTTCGTCGAGCGCACCAACTACGGCATGAAGGAGTCCAACCCGTACAACAAGCTGTTCGAGGAGCGCATCATCTTCCTCGGCGCGCCTATCGACGACGTGGTCGCCAACGACGTGATCGCCCAGCTGATCTGCCTGGAGTCGACCGATCCCGACCGCGACATCCTGATCTACATCAACTCGCCGGGCGGCTCGTTCACCGCGCTGACCGCCATCTACGACACGATGAGCTACGTCCGGCCCGAGATCCAGACCTACTGCATGGGCCAGGCCGCCTCGGCCGCCGCGGTCCTGCTGGCAGCCGGCACCAAGGGCAAGCGCTTTGCCCTGGAGCACTCCCGGATACTGATCCACCAGCCCTCCGGTGAGGGCCAGGGCCAGGTCACCGACCTGGAGATCCAGGCGAACGAGATCCTGCGGATGCGTGGCCTGCTCGAAGAGATCCTGGCCAACCACACCGGCCAGACCGTCGAGCAGATCAAGCTGGACATCGAGCGTGACCGGATCCTGACCGCGCCGCAGGCCAAGGACTATGGCATCGTCGATGCCGTGATCACCACCCGCAAGCTCAGCAACGACTGATCTTCTGCACGGGCCGCGCCTGCCGATGTGGTTAGGGCGTGCGTCGGCAGCCGTTGGGCAGTCAGCGGGCAGCCACCGCACGCCTCGGGTGGCAGGGGTGCAAACGGGACACGCAGCTAAAGGAGCGACTTCTAGGCCCGTACGGGGTAGCGTTTTAACCGGCGCTGCTTCGTGCGGACCAGCTGTTGGCCGAAAGTCCATAGGTAGTGGCACCGGGGCAGGTTAGGAGAACATCGGGTGGCGCGTGTAGGTGACGGTGGCGACCTGCTGAAGTGTTCTTTCTGCGGAAAGAGCCAGAAGCAGGTTAAGAAGCTGATCGCTGGACCCGGTGTCTACATCTGCGACGAGTGCATCGACCTGTGCAACGAGATCATCGAAGAGGAGCTGTCGGAGAACACCGAATTCAGCTTCGACGAGCTGCCCAAGCCGAGCGAGATCTGCCAGTTCCTGAACTCCTACGTGGTCGGCCAGGACCAGGCCAAGCGCACCCTGGCAGTTGCCGTCTACAACCACTACAAGCGCGTGCAGGCCGGCGGTGAGGGCACCGGCAAGCGCTCGGAGTCCAGCGTCGAGCTGGCCAAGTCCAACATCCTGCTGCTCGGCCCGACCGGCTCGGGCAAGACGCTGCTGGCCCAGACCCTGGCGCGCATGCTCAACGTCCCGTTCGCGATCGCCGACGCGACCGCGCTGACCGAGGCCGGCTACGTCGGTGAGGACGTCGAGAACATCCTGCTGAAGCTGATCCAGGCTGCCGACTACGACGTCAAGCGGGCCGAGACCGGCATCATCTACATCGACGAGGTCGACAAGATCGCGCGCAAGTCGGAGAACCCGTCGATCACCCGGGACGTGTCCGGTGAGGGCGTCCAGCAGGCCCTGCTGAAGATCCTGGAGGGCACCTCCGCCGCGGTTCCGCCGCAGGGTGGGCGCAAGCACCCGCACCAGGAGTTCATCCAGATCGACACGACCAACGTGTTGTTCATCGTGGGTGGCGCCTTCGCCGGCCTGGACAAGATCATCGAGGGCCGGGTCGGCAAGAAGGGCCTGGGCTTCGGCGCCGAGCTCAAGACCAAGTTCGAGATCGACACCCGGGACGGCTTCGCCGAGGTGATGCCCGAGGATCTGATGAAGTTCGGGCTGATCCCGGAGTTCATCGGCCGGCTGCCGGTGATCACCACGGTCCGCCCGCTGGACCGGGGGGCCCTGATCGAGATCCTCACCGAGCCGAAGAACGCGCTGGTCAAGCAGTACGCCCGGCTGTTCGAACTCGACGGAGTCGAACTCGAATTCGCCGACGACGCCCTGGAGGCGATCGCCGACCAAGCGGTCAAGCGGGGGACCGGCGCCCGGGGGCTGCGGGCGATCATGGAAGAGGTGCTGCTGTCGGTGATGTACGAGGTGCCGTCCCGCGAGGACGTCGCCAAGGTCGTGATCACCGCCGAGACCGTGCTCGAGCACGTGTACCCCACCCTGGTGCCGCGGGCCGAGATTCCTGCCCCGCCGCAGGAGAAGTCCGCCTGAGTCCCACCCCGCGCTAATTGTGTTGCCTCGGCGCGGTCGCTACGCCATAGTGGTCGCACTGCCGCGGAGCTTCGGTTCCGCTCGTTTCTCGAATGAAGGAGGCGTCGAAGTGTCCATCCGGGTCCTGGGACTTTCCGCGTCCCCCATTGTCTTCGAGGCATCCCGCTAGGTCGCGAACCGGCTCGGCTGCCTCGCCATTCGAGGAGCCACCACCTTGTCGCACCACCCGCTTTCCAGCAATACCGCCCTTTCCACAACCGCGCTGCCGGATGCTGCGCTGCCCAACCCTGGGCTGCCCAGCTCCGGGCTGCCGAACTCCGGGCTGCCGAACTCTGTGCCGCCGAGCGCGGGACTGCCGGCGCCTGCGTCGGTGGCGGCGTTCGACTACCAGTACCTTGCCGACCCGGGGGAGGGCCAGCGCTGGTCCACCTGGTCCTCGGTCGTCAAGGGTGCTCGCGGCCCGCATCCCAGGCCGTCCTGGGTGGTCACCTCCCAGGCCGCCATCGACACCGAACTAGGCGTGTTGAAGACCGGCAAGGAGGCCGATGTCTTCCTGATCGAACGCGCCGTGCCCGGAAACGCCGAGCAGACCGCAGTGCTGGCCGCCAAGCGCTACCGCGATCGTGAGCACCGCAACTTCCATCGCGATGCCGGCTATCTCGAAGGCCGCACGGTACGTCGCAGCCGCGACCAGCGGGCCATGCAGGGGCGCACCCGGTACGGGGTACAGGTGCTCGCCGGGCAGTGGGCACTCGCCGAGTTCGGCGCGCTGTGCCAGCTGTGGTCACTGGGAGTTCCGGTGCCCTACCCGGTGCAGGTCGACGGAACCGAGATCCTGATGGAGTTCATCGGCCACGACCGGGTCGCCGCACCCCGGCTGGCTCAGGTCAGGGGGTCGGCCGAGGAGTTGGCCGGCTACTTCGGCCAGATCGCCGACGCGATGCGGGCGATGGCGGCCAACGGGCAGGCGCACGGTGACCTGTCGGCCTACAACCTGCTCGTGGACCAGGGCCGGGTGGTGCTGATCGACCTGCCGCAGGTGGTCGACGTGGTGTCCAACCCCAACGGGATGCAGTACCTGCAGCGGGATTGCCACAACGTCTGCACCTGGTTCACCTCGCACGGCTACCGCTGCGAGCCGGAGGAGTTGTTCGGCGAGTTGGTCGGGCTGGCCTTCGCCCAGTTCTGAGCCGGCCGGTCAATAGGTGAGGCCAGCAAGGCCGGCAGCGCCAGCAGGCCGGGAGCATCGGCACTGCCGGGAGGATCGGCACTGCCGGGAGGGCTGGCACTGCCGGGAGGGCTGGCACTGCCGGGAGGGCCGGCACTGCCGGGACGGCCGGCACTGCCGGGACGGCCGGTACTGTCGGGATCATCCGCTGTGCCGGCAACCTCGGCACTGCCGGCAACCGGTGCGCAGGCCGCCCAGGGCGCCGGCTGCTCGGCCGAGGCCAGCAGCCGGCGCGCCAGGCCTAGCGGGGCCAGTATCCCGAGCAGTCCTCCCAGCACCAAGATTTGCCGCGGCTCGAGGACGGTGGCCAGCACCCCGCCGAGCAGCATCGCGCCCACCTGTCCGGCCCAGGCCAGGCCGCCGACGGTGGCCGCCACCCGGCCGCGGACCGCCTCGGCGCTGCGCATCCCGACCAGCGAGCCGATCGCCAGGTTCAGCAATCCGTTGCACATGCCCCCGACCAGGACCGCGGGCAGCACCCACACCACCGCCGGCGCCAGACCCATGCCCGCCAGGCTGAGCGAGAGCCCCGTCGCGCTGGCCAGCGCAAGCCGCACCAGCTGGCGCTGGCCACGCGCCCTGCCACCCAGCAACGCCCCGACCAGCACGCCGACCCCCCAGCCGCTGCCGAGCACGCCGTACCACGTCGCGCTGGCATGCAACGTCTCGCGGACCAGGAACACCTCGACCACGTTGACCATGCTGCCGAGCAGGATGAACACGCTGAGCATCGTCACCAGCGGCAGCAGCATCGCGTCGGCCCGGACGATGGCCCAGCCGCCGCGCGGGTCGGCGCCCCGGCCGGCGGCGCTACCCCGCCGGGTGCGGATCGTCAGGCCGGCCACCGCCACCGCGGTGAAGCTAGCGGCATCCAGCAGCAGCGGCACCCGCGCTCCGTACAGGCCAGTCAGCAACCCCCCGATCATCGGCGCCGCGATGCCGGCCACCGTGCTGGTCGCCTGCGAGATGCCGAGCGCGGCCGGCAGCCGGTCCAGGCCGACGATGCCGGGCAGCAGCGCCTGCCAGGTCGCGGCGTTCACCGCCTGGCCGGCACCCAGCGCCGCCACCAGGCCCAGCATCACCGGCTGGCTGGGCAACGAGGCCAGCGCCAGGCAGCACGCCAGCTGCCCGCAGCTCGACCCGACCAGCAGTCGGCGGCTGTCAACCCGGTCGACCAGCCGGCCGACCCATGGGGCCAGCAGCATCAGCGGAAGGCCGCCGGCCAGCAGCAGCGCCACCACCGGCCAGGCGCCGTGTCCCTGCCCCTGGGTGCGCAGCACCAGTGCCACCAGCGCCAACTCGTCACCCAGTAGCGAGATCGCCCGGGCGAGCACCGCGATCCGCAGGTCGGCTACTCGCCACAGCGACCCCGGCCGGATCAATGTGAAAGACATATTGCGAAGTTAAAGCTTCATATCTGGCCTGTCAATAGTGGGGCCGGCCCCTATCCTGGGCAGATGCCTGCCGCTCGGTCTCCTGTCAAGGCGTCCAGCGCTGCCCGCCCGGTTGAGCGGGTCGTGTTGCGCGACCCGCGGGCGATCAAGGCGCTGGCGCACCCGGCCCGGTTGGCGGTGATCGACGAGCTGTTCGCCGGCCGCAAGCTGACCGCCACCGAATGTGGTGAGATCGCCGGCCTGAGCGCCAGCGCGATGAGCTACCACCTGCGCGCCCTGGAGAAATGGGGGATCGTCCGGCGCTCGGAGGCGACCGGCGACGGCCGGGAGCGTCCGTGGGAGGCGGCGGGGAACACGTTGACGGTCGACTCGGCCGAGCCGCGCGCGTCCGCGGCGGGCGAGGCGATCCTGATAGCGCGCCAACTCGACAAGCAGCGCGCCGAGATCCTCGGCTGGATCTCGGGCCAGGATGACGAATCTGCCTCCTGGTATGACTCCACCGTGATCGGCAGCGGGGTGTACTGGCTCAGCCACGAGGAGGCCAAGCGGATCGGCGACCGCCTCTCCGAGGTCATCGCCGAGATCCCGCGCCGAACGGCTGCCGAGGCGCCAGCCGGCGCACACCTGGTCCGGGTGGCGCACAGTATCGTGCCGATCCCGGCCGGTGAGGACAGTCGACCGAGCAGGCCTGAGCCGACCGAGCGGGCCTGACCGCACCGCCACCGGCAAATCCCCTTCGTCGGCATCCGTAGGATTGGAGGGTGACCGACTCCGCCCCGCCGCCCACCGCCGAGCTGACCCAGCAGACCGCCGGCAGCGAACTGCCGAGCCAGTACGTCCCGGCTTCGGTGGAGGGGCCGCTGTACGAGCAGTGGGTGCGGCGTGGCTACTTCACCGCCGACGCCGGGTCGGACCGGCCGCCCTTCACCATCGTGATCCCGCCGCCCAACGTCACCGGCAGCCTGCATATCGGGCACGCCTTCGAGCACACCCTGATGGACGCCCTGACCCGCCGGGCCCGGATGCAGGGCTACGAGACGCTCTGGCTGCCCGGCATGGACCACGCCAGCATCGCCGTGCACGCCCTGGTCGAGCGCGCCCTGGCCGAGGAGGGCACCAACCGCCGGGAGCTCGGCCGGGACGCCTTCGTCGAGCGGGTCTGGAGCTGGAAGGAGCAGCACGGCGGCGCCATCCTGGCCCAGATGCGCCGGCTCGGCGACAGCGTCGACTGGTCGCGCGAGCGGTTCACCATGGACGACGGGCTGTGCCGGGCCGTCCAGACCATGTTCAAGCGGCTCCACGACGACGGCCTGATCTACCGCGCCGAGCGGCTGGTGAACTGGTCGCCGGTGCTGCGCTCGGTGCTCTCGGACGCCGAGGTCGACCATCGCGAGGTCGAGGGCGAGCTGGTGTCGATGACCTATGGCGCCCTGGACGGCTCCGGGCCCTCGATCGTGGTGGCGACCACCCGGGTCGAGACCATGCTGGGCGACACCGCGGTGGCCGTGCACCCGCACGACCGGCGCTACCGCGAGCTGATCGGCACCCTGGTCGAGCTGCCGCTGACCGGCCGGCTGATCCCGGTGATCGCCGACGAGCACGTCGATCCGGAGTTCGGCACCGGTGCGGTGAAGGTGACCCCGGCGCACGACCCGAACGACTTCGAGATCGGCCGCCGGCACGGGCTGGCGATGATCACGGTGCTGGACGAGGACGGCCGGATCGTGGACACCGCCACCGAGTTCGACGGCCTGGATCGGTTCGAGGCCCGGGCCGCGGTGCGCGAGCGGCTGCGCGAGCAGGGCCGGATCGTCTCCGAGAAGCGGCCGTACCTGCACTCGGTGGGCCATTCCGAGCGCTCCGGTGAGCCGATCGAGCCGCGGCTGTCGCTGCAGTGGTTCGTCAAGGTCGACCCGCTTGCCAAGGCCGCCGGCGATGCGGTGCGCGACGGCCGGGTGCGGATCAGCCCGCCGGAGATGGCTGCCCGCTACTTCGGCTGGACCGACAACCTGCATGACTGGTGCATCAGCCGGCAGCTGTGGTGGGGCCACCGGATCCCGGTCTGGTACGGCCCCGACGGCGAGGTGCGCTGCCTCGGCCCGGACGAGCAGCCGCCGGAGGGACCGGGCTGGCGGCAGGATCCCGACGTCCTGGACACCTGGTTCTCCGCCGGCCTCTGGCCGTTCTCCACCCTGGGCTGGCCCGAGCGCACCGCCGACCTCGCCAAGTTCTATCCGACCTCGGTACTGGTCACCGGCTATGACATCCTGTTCTTCTGGGTGGTCCGGATGATGATGTTCGGCCTGTACGCGATGGCTGAGGATGGCGGCGAGGCGGACCCCAGCCGTGCGGTGCCCTTCAAAACCATCGCGCTGCACGGCATGGTGCGCGACCAGCACGGCAAGAAGATGTCGAAATCCAGAGGCAATTCGGTGGACCCGTTGGCCTGGATGGAGGCCTACGGCACCGACGCGCTGCGGTTCACCTTCGCCCGGGGCGCCAACCCCGGGGCGGACGTGCCGATCTCCGAGGACAACATCGGCGGTGCCCGCAACTTCTGCAACAAGCTCTGGAACGCCACCCGGTTCGCGCTGCTCAACGGCGCCACCACCGAGGGCGAGCTGCCGCAGCGGCTGACCGGCGCGGACGCCTGGATCATCTCCCGGCTCAACCGGGTGATCGCCCAGGTGGACGACTACTACGCCGATTTCGAGTTTGCCAAGATCGCCGACCTGCTCTACCACTTCGCGTGGGACGAGGTGTGCGACTGGTACCTCGAACTGGCCAAGGTGTCGCTGGCCGACGAGAGCACCGCCGCGGTGACCAGGCGGGTGCTTGGCGAGGTGCTCGACGGCCTGCTGCGGTTGCTGCACCCGTTGGTGCCCTTCGTCACCGAGTCGCTGTGGACGGCGCTGACCGGGGGCGAGTCGATCGTGATCGCTGCCTGGCCGCGGTTCCAGGAATCCCGGCTGGACAAGGCCGCCGAGGACGAGGTTCTGCTGCTCCAGGCCAGGGTGGTGCTGATCAGGCAGTTCCTGAGCATGCAGGGTGTCAAGCCCACCCAGCGGATCCCGGCCCGGTTCACCGGTCTCGGTGGGTATGAGCCGCAGATGCGCAAGCTGCTGCGGCTGGCCGAACCCGCCGACGACTTCACCAGGACCGCGCGGCTGGAGCTGAACGACGGTGCCGCCGTCGAGTTGGACCTGTCCACGGCGGTGGACGTCGGTGCCGAGCGGGCCAGGCTGGAGCGGGACCGGGCGGCGGCGACCAAGGAGCTGGAGCAGACCGGTAAGAAGCTGGCCAACGACGCCTTCCTGGCCAAGGCCAAGCCGGAGGTCATCGACTCGGTGCGGGCGCGCAACGAGGCGGCCGCGTCGGACCTGCGGCGCATCGACGAGGCGCTGTCCCGGCTGCCGCGATCATGACCGGCAGGCAGGACGGCGCTACTTCCGAGCGCGGCGGCACCGGCTCAGAGCGCGGCGGCACCGGCTCAGAGCGTGGCGGCACCGGCAGGGAGCGTGACAGGGCCCGCCGGCAGCAGACCGAGGCGCAGCTGCTGGCGCGCTGGGGCGAGTCCAAGATCGGGCCGTCCCGGCACCGGATCGACCGGCTGATGGACGTGCTCGGCCAGCCCCAGCGCAGTTACCGCGCGATCCACCTGACCGGAACGAACGGCAAGACCTCCACCGCCCGGATGGTGGATGAGCTGCTTCGCGGCTTCGGCCTGCGCACCGGCCGCTACACCAGCCCGCACCGGTCCGAGATCACCGAGCGGATCGTGCTCAACGGCCAGCCGGTCGCCGACGGCGTATTCGCCGACGCCTACGCCGAGATCGAGCCCTACCTGGAGATGGTGGACGAGGTCCTGGACCGCAAGATGACCTTCTTCGAGGCGGTCACCGGCCTGGCGCTGGCGATCTTCGCCGACGCGCCGGTGGACGTCGCGGTGGTGGAGGTCGGCCTGGGCGGGACGTGGGATGCCACCAACGTCCTCGACGCCGCGGTCGCGGTGATCACCCCGATCGACCTGGACCACACCGAGCTGCTGGGCGAGACGGTCACCGAGATCGCCCGGGAGAAGGCCGGAATCATCTCCGCGGGAGCCTCGGCGATCCTGGCGGCCCAGCCGGTGCAGGCCGCGGCCGAGCTGATCCGCCGGGCCACCGAAGTCGGGGCGGCGGTGGCCCGGGAGGGCCTGGAGTTCGGGGTGCTCGAGCGCAGCCTCGCGGTCGGCGGCCAGCTGCTGCGGATCCAGGGCCTCGGCGGCGTCTACGACGAGGTGTTCCTGCCGCTGCACGGCAGCTACCAGGCCCAGAACGCCGCCTGCGCGCTGGCCGCGGTCGAGGCCTTCTTCGGCGTCGGCGCCGATACCGGCCCGCTGGACGCCGGCATCGTCCGGGCCGCCTTCGCCGCGGTCCGCTCGCCGGGCCGGCTCGAAGCGGTGCGCTCGGCCCCGACCGTCCTGGTCGATGCCAGCCACAACCCGGCCGGCATGCGCGCCACCGTCCAGGCCCTGGCCGAGGGCTTCGACTTCCGCCAGCTGATCGGGGTGCTGGCAATGCTGGCCGGCAAGAAGGTCCGCACCGTCCTCGAGATCCTGGAGCCGGTGCTGGACGAGGTGGTGATCTCGCAGAACTCCTCCAGCCGGGCGATACCCGCCGACGAGCTGGCGGCGGTCGCCGTGGAGGTCTTCGGCGCCGAGCGGGTGAGCGTCGAGCCGAGGCTGGACGACGCGCTGGAGACCGCGGTGCGCCTCGCCGAGGACAGCGCCGACGGGGTGCTGGCCGGAGCCGGGGTGCTGGTCACCGGGTCGGTGGTCACCGCGGGCGAGGCCCGGACCTTGCTGGGACAGGGCAACTGGTGAGGCGGAGCGCAGGCGTGGACGGCGCTGAGCAGGACCCGCGGCGCGAGCCCGAGGCCATTGCGTCTGATGCAGGCGAGCCGGAGGCAGGCGAGCCTGAGGTCGGCCAGCTGGAGGTCGAGGAGCGGCGGCAGCGGGCCGACCGGGCGACCCGGGGCGTGCTGGCGGCGCTGCTGTGCCTGGAGGCCTTCGTCGTCCTGCTGGTGCCGCGGGCGATCGCCCAGACTTCGGAAGGGTTGTCGCTGACCAAGACGCTGCTGCTGTTGGCGCTGGCGGTGCTGCTGGTCGGCTGCGGCTTCGTCCTTCGCCGGCCGTGGGGGATCGGGCTGGGGTCCGTCCTGCAGCTGGGGCTGGCCGCCACCGTGGTGCTGATCCCGGCGCTGGCCGTGGTAGTGGTGATCTTCCTGCTGCTGTGGCTCTACCTGCTGCGCACCAGGCGCCAATTGCTTCACACGCCCTCCGGCTGGCGGATGCTGGTGTCCTGACCGATGCCGTGACTGCTCTCCTGGCGCTCGTGCGGCTCCTCCGGCAGTGTCCGCCGGGCTGGCGGATAGGCTGGCCCGGTGACTGATGCAGCGCTCGAGCGGACCCTGATCCTGATCAAGCCTGACGGGGTGGCACGCCGCCTGACCGGCGTGATCCTGGCCCGGGTCGAGGCCAAGGGTTACCGGATCGTGGCGTTGCGGCAGCGGCGGGCCGATGCCGACCTGCTGGCTCAGCACTATGCCGAGCACGTCGGCAAGCCGTTCTACCAGCCGCTGGTGGACTTCATGTCCTCCGGCCCGGTGGTGGCCGT
>DASZEI010000393.1:0-12831 GCA_035940975.1 Jatrophihabitans sp.
GGGGTCCGGGCGACCTGGGCGGCGAACAGCTCGGCGACGCTGAGCTCGACCGGGGTGGAGGACTGCTTCCAGTCCCGCACCAGCCGCCGGCGCTCGGCGGCATCCACCAGGGCCAGCGTCGCCGCCGGCCGGTCCGGCTGCTCGGCCAGCTGCGCCAGCGCCTGCCGCAGGTAACCGGCGATCCGGGTTGCGGACTCAGGCGCGAACAGCCCGCTGGCGTACTCCAGGGTGCCGACGATCCGGTCCCCGTCCGGACTCGCCGACTCGCCCAGCGACAGGGTCAGGTCGTACTTGGCCACCGAGCCGGCCGGCGCCAGCGCCCGCACCTGGACACCGGGCAGTTCCAGGTCGGCATTCTCGTTGTTCTGCCAGGCGAACAGCACCTGGAACAGCGGGGCGTGGGCCAGGCTGCGGACCGGATTGACCAGCTCGACCACCTGCTCGAACGGCAGGTCCTGGTGCTCCAGCGCGGCCAGCGTCACCGCCCGCACCCGGTCGAGCAGCTCGGTGCCGGTGGGGCTGCCGGCCAGGTCGATCCGCAGCGCCAGGGTGTTGACGAAGAACCCGATCAGAGCCTCGAGTTCGGCCCGCCGGCGGTTGGCGGTGGGGGTTCCGATCACCACCTCGTCCTGCCCGGACAGCCGGTTGAGCACCAGGGCCCAGCCGGCCAGCACGGTCATGAACAGGGTGCAGCCCGACCGCCGGCTCAGCGCCCTGAGCGAGGCGGTCAGGCCGGCGTCGAGTTCGAGCCGCAGCTGGCCGCCGCGGTAGTCCTGGGCCGCCGGCCGCGGGCTGTCGGTGGGCAGTTCGAGCAGCGCCGGCGCGCCGTCCAGCACCTGCTTCCAGAACTCGCCCTGGCGCTCGGCCACCGCACCCGAGAGCCACTCGCGCTGCCAGCCGGCGTAGTCGGCGTACTGCACCCGCAACGGCGGCAACGGATCACCGCTGCCCTGCCGCAGCGCGGTGTAGAGCACGCCGAGTTCGCGGGCCAGCACGTCCATCGACCAGCCGTCGGACATCACGTGATGCAGGGTGAGCAGCAGCACGTGCCGGTCCGGTCCGAGCACCACCAGCCGACCGCGCGCCAGCGGGCCGCGGGCCAGGTCGAACGGCGCGGCGGCCTCCGTGTGCCGGATGCCGGCCAGCTCCGCTTCCGGATCGGCGCTGCCGGTCAGGTCCTCGACCCGCAGCGCGAACCCCGTGCCGGCCGGGTCGATCCGCTGCACGGGCGCCCCCGACTCGGTGACCAGGCGGGTGCGTAGCGCCTCGTGCCGGGCGGTCAGCGCGTCGAGCGCACCGGCCAGTGCCGCCCGGTCCAGCGGGCCGTCCAGGCTGAACGCCTCGGCCACGTGGTAGGCCTGGCTACCACCGTCGAGCTGCGCCAGGAACCACAGCCGCTGCTGGGCGAACGACGGTGCCAGCGGGCCGGACCGGTCGAGGAGTTCGATGGGCGGCAGGACGGCGTCCCGGTCGGCAGCGCCCGGCTGCCCGGCCAGCCGCTCGGCCAGCGCCGCCACGGTGGGAGCGGTGAACAGCACGGTGGCCGGCACCTCGCGTCCCAGCACCTCGCGGATCCTCGACACCACCCGGGCCGCCAGCAGCGAGTGCCCGCCGAGGGCGAAGAAGTCGTCGTGCCGCGAGATCGGATCGACGCCGAGCAGCTCGGTGAAGATGGCGGCCAGCGCCGCCTCCAGCGGACCGGCCGGCGCTACCTGCTCCCGGTGGGAATAGGCCTGCGCATCGGGGGCCGGCAGCGCCTGCCGGTCGATCTTGCCGTTCGGGGTCAGCGGCCAGCTGGCCAGTCGCATGCAGGCAGCCGGCACCATGTGGGCGGGCAGCTCCCGGGCCAACCAGTCCCGAGCGACCTCGGCCGGCACCGCCGCCGCATCGCTCGCTTCTCCGCCGGGCTCGTCGGTGAGGTAGTAGGCCACCAGCTGCTGGTTCCCGCCCACCGTGCGCGGCACCACCACCGCCTCGCGGACGCCGGGGCAGCCGGCCAGCCGGGCCTCGATCTCACCCAGCTCGATCCGGAAGCCGCGCACCTTGACCTGGTAGTCGTTGCGGCCGAGGAACTCCAGTTCGCCACCGGGCAGCCAGCGACCCAGATCGCCGGTCCGGTACAGCCGCCCACCCGGCACGAGCGGGTCGGGCCCGAAGCGTTGCGCGGTCAGCTCGTCGCGGCCCAGGTAGCCGCGCGCGACCCCGGCGCCGCCGATGGCGATCTCGCCGGGCGCCCCGTCGGCCACCGGCTGGCCGGCCTCGTCCAGCAGGTAGATCCGCACGCCGGGCAGCGGACGGCCGATCGGCAGCGTGCCGATCTCCTCGACCGAACCGGGCAGCACGTGGTGGGTGCTGTCGATGCAGGCCTCGGTGACGCCGTAGGCGTGCACGATCCGCACGGCCGGGCCGCACAGAGCCCGCAGCCGGGCGGCGCTGGCCGCGCTCCAGACATCGGAACCGCAGACCACCGTCCGCAGCGCGGGCAGCGGGGTGCCGGCCCCCTGCCAGTAGTCCAGCAGCACGTTCAGCACCGCCGGAACGAAGTCGGCGAAGCCGATCTCGCCGCGCCGCATCAGCGCGTACAGGCCGGCGCCGTCGAGCAGCAGCTCGGACGGGCACAGCACCAGCCGGCCGCCGGAGCCGAGCGCGCGCACCACGTCGGCGGTGAACACGTCGAAGGAGAAGCCGGCCATCTGCAGGTGGGCAAGTCCTGGCCGCAGGTCCAGCAGCTGCCCCCAGGCATCGGCGATGGCAGCCAGCTGACCGTGCTCGACCAGTACCGCCTTCGGCTGTCCGGTGGAGCCGGAGGTGTAGATGGCATAGGCCAGGTGGCTGTGCCCGACGGCGCGCGGATCCGGGTCCGAGGTCGGTGCGTCGGCCCAGGCGGGGGCGTCGGTGTCCAGGCGCAGGACGGGGGTGTCGGGGGGTAGGGCTGGGGTCAGCAGGGTGGCGGTGGTGTTGTCGGTGAGTAGCAGGGTGGGGTTGCTGTCGCGCAGCAGGTAGTTCAGGCGGGTGGTGGGGTAGCCGGGGTCCAGGGGCAGGTAGGCGCCGCCGGCTTTGAGGACGGCGACCAGGGCGATGATCAGGTTCGGGGTGCGGGGCAGGCTGATCGCGACCCGGCTGTCGGCGGTGACGCCGAGGGTGCGCAGGTGGTGGGCGAGTTGGTTGGCGGCGGTGTCGAGCTGGGCGTAGGTCAGCCGGACTGTGCCGGATGGGACAGTGCCGGATTCGACAGTGCCGGATTCGACCGCGACCGCGTCCGGGGTGGCAGCGACCTGGGCGGCGAACAACTGGAGGAAGGTAGGGGACTGCTCACTGCCGTGCAAGACCGATACTCCTCTCCGAATCTCATTATTGCCTGGACCTCAGCTGATGTCAGAGTCGTTTACGCCACTGTGCAGCCGGCCATAGGACGTGACTGCGCGGCGACTACATTCCTGTCGCGAACGCGGCGTTTCAGTCCTCAGCCATCTCCTTGATCAGGCTTGCCGGACGCATATCGGTCCAGTGCTGCTCGACGTAGTCCAGGCACTCCTGGCGACCGGCTGCCGGCAGGGCGATCGTCCAGCCGGCGGGCACCTCGGCGAACGTCGGCCAGAGCGCGAACTGCGACTCCTGGTTGACGACGACGAGGTAGCGAGCATCGGGATCGTCGAAGGGGTTGCTCATGGCCGCGGTCCGTGGGTGCGCTGTCGGGGGTCGGTGTGCTGCGATGCACCGGTGGTCAATCCGGTGTGAGGTGGAGCCATGGCGGCGAGCATAACCGCAGCTTCCGGCCGACGAAATGGCTTGCCGCATGCCGTTGACGCGGCGTTATGAGTGCGGCCAGAAAATATGCGGTATAAGTGTTTAGTCTGATAGCAGCGACGAAAACTTCCGGCTGTCGCGCCGGTGCGGCAGCGGTGCCGGCCGCGCAGGGCCGGCGCAATCACCCGACCCAGCCTGTAGGTCTCAGGGCTCGACGGTCCGGCTCGCCCGGGCCTGGTGAACCGGAACGACCGGGGCGGATACCCAGCGCGGTATTTCGTGCAGTCACCTGAGGAGGCACCGTCCGGCCGATATGCTGGCGATTGCCAGCCGCACCGCTACCTGCGACCATCCGACGGCTTGCCCTGCCTGCCGCACGCTCCGGACGATCCGCCCGAAAGGAATCCGCCGGTCATGAAGGATGACATCGAGGTCGGCCGGGACGTGGCCGACCCCGGCCCGGCGGGGTGGACCGGCTGATGGCCGACTCGGCCGAGCTGTACCGGACGGTGCGGCTGATCCGCCGGTTCGAGCAGCGCGCCATCGAGCTGGTGCGCAGCGGCGTGATCACCGGCGGCATCCACCCCTACATCGGCCAGGAAGCGATCGCGGCCGGCGTGTGCGCCGCGCTGCGGGGCGACGACATCATCACCAGCACCCATCGCGGGCACGGCCACGTGCTGGCCAAGGGCAGCGACCCGGTCCGGATGCTCGCCGAACTGGCCGGCCGCGAGACCGGGCTCAACCGGGGCCGCGGCGGGTCGATGCATGCCGCCGACGTCGGGGTCGGCATCTACGGGGCGAACGCGATCGTCGGCGCGTCGGCCGCGATCGCCACCGGGGCGGCCTGGTGGCATCGGCAGGCCGGGCACGACCGGGTCGCGGTCACCTTCTTCGGCGACGGCGCGGTCAACCAGGGCGTGCTGCTGGAGGCGCTGAACCTGGCCTCGCTGTGGCGGGCGCCGGTGCTGTTCATCTGCGAGAACAACGGGTTCGCCACCTCGATGCGGGTGCAGGACTCGACGGCGGGCTCGATCACCGGCCGGGCCGAGGCGTTCGGCATCCCGGCCGAGACGGTGGACGGCATGGATGCCGAACTGGTGCTGACCGCGGCCTCGGCCGCCGTCAGCCGGGCCCGGGCCGGCGAGGGCCCGACGTTCCTGGAATGCCTCACCTACCGCTTCGACGCCCACCACACCTGGGAGTACACCGCCCGCCCGCGCTACCGGACCGCCGAGGAGGTCGCCGGCGGAAGCATCCGCGACCCGCTGGAGATCCAGGCCGCCCGGGTGCCCGAGCAAGTCCGTGCCGGGATCGACGCCGAGATCGAGGAGCTGCTGGAGCAGGCCGAGCGGTTCGTGATGGACAGTCCCGAACCGGACCCGTCCGGCGCGCTGGACCACCTCTACGCCGACGGGCTGCGCGGCCGGGCAGGGGTGAGCGGATGACGATCCTGTCCTACCTGCGGGCGCTCAACCGGGCACTGGGTGCCGAGATGGAACGCGATCCGGCGGTGTGCGTGTTCGGCGAGGACATCCGCGTCGCGGTCAGCAACGTCACCACCGGGCTGCTCAAGCGCTTCGGCCCGGAGCGGGTGATCGACATGCCGATCTCGGAGCAGGCGTTCACCAGCGTGGCCACCGGCGCCGCGATCGCCGGCGCCCGGCCGGTGATCGAGTTCCAGATACCGGCGCTGCTGTACCTGGTGTTCGAGCAGATCGCCAACCAGGCACACAAGTTCTCGCTGATGACCGGCGGCCAGCTGAAGATCCCGGTCACCTACCTGCTGCCGAGCTCGGGCTCTCGTCCCGGCTGGGCCGGCCAGCATTCCGACCATCCCTACAGCCTGTTCGCCCACGTCGGCATCAAGACAGTGGTGCCGGCGACGCCGACCGACGCCTACGGCCTGCTGATCAGCGCCATCCGCGACGACGACCCGGTGATCCTGTTCGCACCGGCCGGTGCGGTGATCCAGCGCGAGGACATCGACTACGGCTCGCTGGCCCCGGTGCCATTGGGCGTCGGCCGGATCCACCGCCCGGGCTCCGACGTGACCGTGGTCGCGGTCGGGCACCTCGTACACGATGCGATCGCGGTGGCCGACGAGCTTGCCGACACCATCTCGGTCGAGGTGTTCGATCCTCGCAGCCTGTATCCGTTCGACTGGGCTGGTCTGGCCGCGTCGCTGGAGCGCACCGGGCGGCTGGTGGTGATCGACGACTCCAACCGGACCTGCGGCATCGGCGGCGAGATCCTGGCCACCGCGGCCGAGGAGATGCGGCTCATCGCCGCGCCCAGGCGGATCACCCGGCCCGACGGCGCGGTGCTGCCCTTCGCTCGCAGCCTGGACCTGGCGGTGCAGCCCAGCCGGGCACAGCTGCGCGCCGCGATCGAGGCCGTGGTCAAGAACGCCTGACAGCCGCATCCGCGTCCGGCGAGGAAATTCGCAAGCGAAGATAAGGACATTAGTCGCGGGGGCACGTATGGTCCGCGATGGGCATAGTGATGGTTGAGTTCACCTGAAGGTGCCAAGCCATGGACGACGTGCGTCTGCATCGGCTCGCGGAAGTGTTGATCCGGTACTCCCTCGCTACGCGACAAGGGGATCGGGTACTGATCCACGCTCCGGTGACGGCGGCGCCGCTGGTGCGTGAGGTCTACCGGCAGGCGATCCGGGTGGGCGCGCACCCGACGGCGCGCGTCGGCTTGGACGGTCTGACGTCGATCGCGCTGGCCGAGGGCAGCGACGACCAGCTGAGTCAGCTCGCCGTACTAGACCGTTACGAGATCGAGCATGTCGACGTCTGCCTGGTGATATCGGCGGAGGACCGGACCGGGTGGGCCGCCGGGGCCACGCCGGAGCGGATGGCCATCCTCGGTGCTGGGCGGTCGTCGGTGACGACGCGATGCATCGAGCGGATCACGACGGGCGAGTTGCGCTGGTGCCGGACGGTGATGCCGACCGACGCGGCGGCCGAGCAGGCCGGGATGTCGCCCGCGGAATACGAGGAGTTCGTCTGCCGCGCGGCGCTGCTGGACAGCGACGACCCGGTCGCGGCCTGGAAGGAACTGCACGACGCGCAACAGGAGATCGTGGATTACCTGGGCAAGCACGACTCCGTGCGGATCGTGGCGCCCGGGGTCGACCTCAGCTACCGGGTGGCAGGCCGGACCTGGATCAATGGCAGCGGCGAGTACAACTTCCCGGACGGCGAGGTGTTCACCGGGCCCATCGAAGACTCCGTCAACGGCACGATCCGGTTCAGCTATCCGGCGGTGTACAACGGCGTCCGGGTGGAGGACGTCGCCCTGCGCTTCGAGGACGGCAGGGTGGTCGAGGCCAGCGCCGGTGCGGGCAGGGATTTCCTGACGGCGATGCTCAGCACCGACGACGGCGCGCGCTACGTGGGCGAGGTCGCGTTCGGCCTGAATTACGCGGTCGACAGGTTCACGGGCAACACGTTGTTCGACGAGAAGATCGGCGGCACGATGCACGTCGCCGTCGGCCAGTCCTACCCGCACACGGGCGGCAGGAACCGCTCTGCGATCCACTGGGACATGGTCACCGACCTGCGCGATGGCCAGGTGTATGTCGACGGTGAGCTGTGCTATGAGAATGGCCGGTTCAACGAGGGAGTTAGGTGAGCAGCCATGAATGCGACAGATCAGCGTGTCTACGAGGCCTACGTTTTGGCCACTCCCGAGCGGATCTGGCAAGCGCTGACGGATCCGAGCCTCACTGAGCAGTACTTCTTCGGGACCAGCGTGGAATCTGACTTCAACCACCAGGCGCCTATCCGCTACCGCAACGCCCAGGGCGGTGTGGATGCGGACGGTGAGATCGTCGAAGCGAGCGAGAACCTCCGGCTGGCATACACGTTCCGGCCTGCTTGGTCGCCGAGCATGGAGGACGTGGAGCCTGGCACCGTCAGCTGGGAGATCGAGCCGAGCGGCGAGATGTCCAAGGTGACGTTGACGCATAACGGCTTCGACTTCAGCAGCCCCGGGGCCGAACAGGTGCACGCCGGTTGGGTGCTGACCCTCTCCAGCTTGAAGACGCTGCTCGAGACCGGCAAGCCGCTGACGCCGGGTGGTTGAGAGCGCCGTCAGACGGACTTTCCGCTTGCTAGGACTGGTCAACACAAGCGCGGAGAAGAAATAGCTGATCCCCGGCGGCTAGGGCGGCTGCTGGGAGAATCGAGGAGGCAATGAACGGATCGATGTACGCCGGTATCACCATCATGCACTATCCGCCGATGCGCACGGAGGATGTCTATCGGCATATCCGGGAGGTTCTCGTACCGTTCCACGAGAAGCTGCGACCGCAGGGCCTTCAGAACGCATTCTTCCTGGTGAATCCGGAAACCTGCCAGGGCATCGGAATCGCCATGTGGGACAGCAGCAACAAGCTTCGCGATGTGGAGAGGGGAACCTCCCGCGAGATGGCCCGGGCGATGCGGGATCCCGCCTCGGCTCCGACCGATTACACGCGGCTACGCGCCCAGTGGGTGCAGGACCTCGGTGGAGGCGTCGTCAGCACCGATTGGTACGAGGTGGTCGGGCATGTGTCATCTTCCGACACCAGCGGCCACGCCAAGGACAGCGCGGAGTCCAAGGTAAGCATCCCCTCCTGGCCGTGACCTGACCCAGCTTGCCGGCGGCCATGAAGGCCGGCCGTGCCCTCACGCGAAGAACGTGCCGTCGAAGGAAGAAAACGGCCGTAGCTCGAAGAGTGACCAGAACCGATCACGAGGAGAATGTCCATGACCACAACGTTTGAAACGCGTCGCACGTCGGCGCTCGCGCCCAGTCCTACCGCTCTGTCGGAGCTTCGCCTCTTCACGATGCCGGAGGGCGGGATCGACCGGCTGAACTTCGTCACCTGGGACACCATCGAGGTGCTGGGCGTCGGTGAGGACACCGTGGAGTTGAGAGGGCGTTACCGGATCCAGCGGGCCGACCCGACGGCGGTCGACTGGACGGACGCTTCGGTCGAGATCGCGATGCTGGAACTGGACGTGTCGGGTGTCAGCGAGAAGTTCGGTCCGGTGCATGCGAGCGTGAACTACGACATCGGCAAGCCGTCGCGCGGCCGGGTCAGCCCGGGCACGATCTACCCGGGGCTACCGGACTCACCGAAGATGTGCACGATGGAAGGCTACATGCGGTTCGAGCTGTCGGCCGTGCCGATCGTGGTCTTCAACAAGGAAGCGATCGTGCTTCAGCACAGGATCACGCATATCCCGCCGGTCGGCCAGGGCGGCGGCACGCGGGAGGGCGTCGGTGTCGAGCTGTTCAGTACCGACAACCCGGACGGCCCGCCGGTCGCGATCCTCCGGCAGGTCAGGACCCACATCGGCGCCTGGCAGGACTAGCGCACGACAACCCGCTCGGCGAGCGCGCCCCTTCCGTACCGTCACGGCAGGGGCGCACCGTCGTCCTGAATCCGACTGACTGGAAGCGAATGCCATGATCGAAGCGCCGATCTCGGAGCACCTCGACGCCGTTCGGGCGGCATCGGGCCGGTTCGTCGCGTTCTTGATGACATCGACGTGGAGCAAGCGGCGGGTCGCCGGCGACGAAATCTGCGATTTCGTCGTCGGCAACCCGCATGACATGCCGCTGCCCGGATACGTCGAGGCAATCCAACGGGCCACTGTCCCGCGAGACCCGAGCTGGTTCTCCTACCAGCTCAACGAGGCGGCCCCGCGCGAGGCGGCGGCGCAGTCGCTGCACGAGCGGCTCGGCATCGCCTACCAGGCCGAGGATGTGTTCCTCACCAACGGCGCGTCCAACGCGCTGGTCCTGGCGTTGAGCACTGTGCTGAACCCTGGTGAGGAAGTTATCTTCCAGAGCCCGCCATGGTTCTTCTACGAGTCGATGATCGCCTTCACACGCGGCGTCCCGGTGCGCGTGGGAGTCGAGCGCACCACCTTCGATCTCGACATCGAGGCCATCGCCGCGGCTATCACGCCGCGGACCCGTGCCGTGCTCATCAACTCACCCAACAACCCCACCGGCCGGATCTACCCGCCGGAGACGGTGCACCGGCTGGCCGAGTTGCTCACCGCGGCGTCGCAGGAGTACGGCCGGGCCATCTACCTCATCTCCGACGAGTCGTACAACCGGATCCTCTTCGACGGGCGCCGCTTTCCGAGCGCGACGGCGCACTACCCGTACTCGTTCCTGGTCTACAGCTACGCCAAGGCGCTCCTGACCCCCGGGCAGCCGCTCGGCTACCTGGCACTGGCCCCGTCGATGCCGGACCGGGAACGCATGCGCGGCGCCGTCCTGACAGCGCAGTACAACGGATTCGGCATGCCCGACGCCGTGCTGCAGCGCGCCCTGCCCGAGCTTGAAGGGCTGTGCATCGACCTCGGCCGACTCCAGCGCCGGCGCGACCTGCTGGTCGGCACGCTGCGCGGACTGGGATACGAGCCGCACCTGCCCGAGGGCGCGTTCTACCTGCTGGCCAGGTCGCCGCTTGCCGACGACTCCGCGTTCGTGGAGATGCTGGCGGCCGAGGACATCTTCGTGCTGCCCGGGCACGTCGTCGAGTTGCCGGGCTACTTCCGGATATCGCTGACGGCCAACGACGCCATGGTCGAGCGGTCCTTGCCGGGCTTCGCCGCCGCCATCGCAACGGCAGGCGAACGCCGCGGGGCGCTGGATCACCGCCGATGAGCCAGGGCCAGCGCTGGCCGTCCCACGGCGCGGAGTTGCGTGGCCTCGACGCGGTCGCTTCCTCGTTCTCGGTAGCCGGCCGCTTCGGCCGGATGTTCCGCAACGTGCCGGTGCCCGAGCACCGGGTGGAGGACCTCACGGCGCTCGCCGCGACGATGATCGCGCCAGTGGATCAGCGCGACAGCGAGCCGGTGCCAGCGGACGAGGCGCCGGACGACCGCGAGAATCCGCTGATCGCCGCCGGCTACACCTATCTGGCGCAGTTCATCGACCACGACATCACCTTCGACCCGGTGTCCAGCCTGCAACGCCAGAACGACCCGGACGGGCTGCACGACTTCCGAACCCCGCGCCTAGACCTGGACTGCCTGTACGGACGGGGGCCCGCGGACCAGCCGTACCTGTACCGCAACGGGCTCGAGCCGACCCGGCACCCGGTATTCGGGTTCGACCAGCGCGGCGTGACCTTCCTGCCCGGGGTAGACCCGGATGACCTGCCGCGCAACAGCGAAGGGCGGGCACTCATCGGCGATCCCCGCAATGACGAGAACGTGATCGTCTCGCAATTGCACCTGACCTTCTCGCGTTTCCATGACCGGATGGTTGAGCACGTGTTCCAGGAGGGCGGGCTGGACGGGCCGGACTTGTTCGCCGAGGCTCAGCGCCTGGTGCGCTGGCACTACCAGTGGGTGGTGATCCACGACCTGCTGCCGCGGATAGTCGACGGCGATCCGGGCGACGGGAGCACCGGCGAGTCCGGCGTGCTCGGTGATGTCCTGCGCACCGAGACCTTTGCCACCAGTGGCGGTCGCGCGGCCCGGATCCACCGCCCCGAACTGCGCTTCTTCCACTGGCAGGTGCAGCCGTTCATGCCGGTGGAGTTCTCCGTCGCCGCCTACCGGTACGGGCACTCGGCGGTCCGCCCGTCCTATGTCGTCAACGACACCGTCCACCGGGAGCGGGGTGGCCGGCGGGTGCCCATCATGGCCCCCAGCGGTGACCGGGAGGCAAGCCTGAGCGGCTTCCGTCCGCTGCTGGACCGCTGGGGCGTGCAGTGGAAGCACTTCTTCGATGTCGATGCCTCCGAGCGTGCCCAGCGTGGCTTCCGGATCGACACCAGGCTTGCCGCGCCGCTGCGCCAGCTGCCCGGCCTGCCCGACATGCCCAGCCTGGCCGAGCGCAACCTCATCCGCGGCCTGCGCCTCGGGTTGCCGGCGGGGCAGGCAGTCGCGCGGGCCATGGGTATCGAGCCGCTGTCCGACGCCGACCTGGGCCTTGCGGGCAGGGCCGGCGACGTCCACTCCGCGCCAGGTCTGCGAGGCAGCGCGCCGCTGTGGTTCTACGTGCTGCGCGAGGCTGAGCTTCTCGCCGGCGGCCGCCACCTCGGCCCGGTCGGAGGAAGGATCGTTGCCGAGGTGCTCGTCGGGCTCGTCGCCGGCGATCCGACCTCGTGGCTGAGCGTCGAACCCGACTGGCGGCCGCCGCTGGGTCGCGACGGCCGATTCGGGATGCCGGAGCTGATCCGGTTCGCATCCGGTGGGCGCGACTCGGCGGCCCTCGAGCCCGATGACGCGCTGAGCCGATGGCGACGCGCGTTCGGTGGTTGAGCAGGGTGCCGGGGTGGGCTGCCCTGGTCAGTCGTTGAGATACTTCCGCATGATCGGCCGAGCGGGTGCTCGTCGCGTTACCACCGTGAAACCGGCCTTGGTGAACGCGCTAACCGTTCCGGGAAAGGTGTTCCTGGTAGCGCCCTCGACCTCGGTGTCGATCGGGTAGCTCTCGACGGCCGGGGCGCCGGCGGTCCGCGCATAGTCGACGGCACCGTCGATAAGTGCTGCCATCACGCCCTGGCCGCGCCATCCGCTGCGAACGTAGAAGCACGGCAGCGACCACACCGGCAGGTCGTCGACCGGACCGAGATCACGCTTGCTGTCGAGCCACGGCAGTTCATGACGTGGGGTGAGCCGGCACCAGCCCACCGCGGTGCCGGATTCATCGAGCGCCAGCAGCCCCGGTGGCGGCCCGGTGACCACACTCGAACGCAGCTGTTGCTTGTTCTGCACCCGAGGTCGCCGGTGGTAGTCCGCACCAAGGATCCAGTACATGCACCAGCAGCCGTTCGACGCGCCACTTCGGCCGAACAGGTCCTCCAGCGCCGGCCACAGCGAGGGCTGGACCGGTGCCACACTCGCGACTCCCATCAGCCCAGTGTCCGCGGTGACGCCTCGATCGTCAGGACTGGCGGTCGTAGCGGGCGGCCGCGCCGCAGGTCTCGCACCGGAACACTCCGTTCCCGGCCGGTGCCAGCTCGCCGTGCCCGACGCAGGTAGGCACCCCGTCGGCCGAGAGCACCACGTTGCCGATGCCGACGTCCCAGCCGCCCTCGACGTCGAGCAGCCG